>DASXRA010000369.1:0-2605 GCA_036506855.1 Jatrophihabitantaceae bacterium | reverse complement strand
TGCTCGGCGAGGTCGTACCCGCGCTGCAGCAGCCGGGCGTCGACCTTGGGATGAGCGCCGCGGTGGATCGCGAGCAGCGGCTCGAGAACTGGCCGGACCGCGGACTGGCGCGGTGCAGTGACGAGCCGGCGGGCCAGCCGGTCGCGGACGCGCCGGCGGTGCTGTTGGCTCTGGGCGTTCGGCTTGCCCTCGTCGTCGGGTGCCGAGGGTGGTCGAGGCGCGGCCAGCACCGGTGCAGTGGTGGGCGATTCGTCGCTTGCGGCGTCGTCGTCAGGCGCTGAGGTCATGACGGAATCGGCACGGTCCGGTTCTGTCCCGGTTCGCGCCTTTGGCGTGATTGCCTCCGTTGCCAGCGACGTCTCCCCTCGTAGGGCCTGATGCCACCAGTCTAGGCATCGGGACGTTTCCCGGGTGCGCGCCGTCGCTCGGGCGATGAGCTCGGGCGGATCGCGCCAGGCTACTGTGCCCGGACGCGTCTCGCGCGCTCGATGTGGTCAGACGCGCAGCAGCGCGCGAACCTGGTCGTCGGCAATGCCGTCCAGCCGCCGCCGCCCGTTCAGGAAGCCGAGCTCGAGCACGACGCCGATGCCGGTGAGCTCGCCGCCGGCCTGGTCGATCAGGTCGGCCGCGGCGCGCGCCGTGCCGCCCGTGGCCAGCACGTCGTCGACCAGGTAGACCCGGCGGCTGTCGACCACGTCGACGGGAACCTCGATCTCGGCCTGGCCGTACTCCAGGTCGTACGCGCGGCGGATCGTCGGCGGCGGCAGCTTGCCCGCCTTGCGCACCGTGACCACGCCGCACTGCAACTCGCAGGCCAGCGCCGCAGCGAACAGGAAGCCCCGAGCCTCGATCCCAGCGATCAGGTCGACGTCGCCGATCTCGTGAGCGAATCCGGCAAGTGCCCGCACGACATCGCCGAAAGCGCGCCGATCGGCCAGCAGCGGCGCGAGATCCTTGAAGATGATGCCCGGCTGCGGGAAGTCGGGCACGTCGCGCAACAACGATGCGACGCTCGAGGCAACCTGCGGGCCGGCATCGCCGGTCGACTCGGCCACGACGACCATTACCGGCGCCTGCCCCGCTGTGGTCGCGCGCCGGGACGCGGCGCCGGCGCGGGGCCGCCGACACGCCGGGGAGCGCCGCCGCCGCGTCGCGACGCAGCGCCGCCGGCCAGCGCGGGCTCGGCGGTGAGCCTCGCGGCCTCGCTCGACCGTTTGGCCGCGACGCGCTTGGCCAACGCCTTGTAGGCAGGTTGCCGCTCGGTGAGCTCGCAGACGATCGGCGTGGCGAGGAACAGCGACGAGTACGCACCGGACGCCAGGCCGACGAACAGGATGAGCGCGAGATCCTTGATCGTGCCGACGCCGAGGATGCCCGCGCCGACGAAGAGCAGCCCGGCCACCGGGAGGAGGGCGATCAGCGACGTGTTGATCGAGCGCATCAGGGTCTGGTTCACGGCGAGGTTGGCGGCCTGGGAGAACGTCATGCGCGAACCGGCCGTGATGTCACGGCTGTTCTCAGCGACCTTGTCGTACACGACGACCGTGTCGTAGAGGGAGAAGCCGAGGATCGTCAGCAGGCCGACCACGGTGGACGGGGTGACCTCGAAGCCCACGATGGAGTAGACACCTCCGGCGACGATCAGGTCGTGGATCAGCGCGATGAACGCACCGACGGCCATCCGCCACTGGAACCGGATCGAGAGGTAGATCGAGACGACGATCAGGAAGACGATCAGGCCCTCGATCGCCTTGACGGTGATGTTGTGGCCCCAGCTCGAACTCACCGACTGCACCGTGATGGCCTGCTTGAGGCCCAGGTTCTTGCTGACCTTGTCCTTCACCTGGTTCTGCTCGGCGGGCGTGAGGCTCTTCGTCTTGACGACGACCTGGTGGGTCTTCCCGGAGCCCACGAGGCGCGCCGGATCTGCCGCCGCCACGCCCGCTGCGGCGAACGCCTGCTCGGTCTGCTTTGCGCTTATCGACGTGCCCGTCACCGGCACCTGGAACTGGGTGCCGCCCTTGAACTCGACGCCCAGGTTGAAGCCGCGGAACACGAAGCTGAGCACGCAGATCACGATCAGGATCCCCGACGCGAGATACCAGCGGCGGCGGCTGCCGATGAAGTCGAACTTGGTCTCGCCCCGGTACAGGCTGCGGAAGACGGACATCAGCGCTTGCCCTTCTCGTTCTGGGCGCGCATCCGGGCTCGTCGGGCGGCGGCACGCTCGGCCGCGGTGCCCGGCTCCGGCGCGGACGTCTCGCGTTCGGGCTGCTCTGCCACGGACTCCTCGGCGGGTGCCTCGGCGACGGGCGGCTCTGCCAGCTCGTCCTGCGACTCCTCGTCGTCGAGCACGGCGACCGACGACGCCGCCTTGGCTGCTGACGCCCCGCGCTTGGGCAGCCTGATGCGCCGGCCGCCGGGCGGCGGCGCTTCGAGCGGCTGATCCGGCACAATGCCGCCTGCCCGGACGGCATTGAGGCCGGTGAATCGCGCCGACCCGAACGTCGCACTGCGCGAGAGCAGCGACACGATCGGATGAGTGAACAGGAACACGACGACGAGGTCGAGGATGGTGGACAAGCCGAGCGTGAACGCGAAGCCC
>DASXRA010000368.1:0-2012 GCA_036506855.1 Jatrophihabitantaceae bacterium | reverse complement strand
GAAGCGGCTCTGATGGATCTGCACGATCTGGAGCACAACGCGCGCGACGGGCTGCACATCGCGTCACTGGCCGGTTCGTGGATTGCGCTCGTCGCCGGCTTCGGCGGGATGCGCGACCACGGCGGGCAGCTGAGCTTCTGCCCGCAGCTGCCCCCGGGTATCGGCCGGCTCAGCTTCGCGCTGCGCTGGCGTGGCGCGACGGTGCACCTCACGATCACCGCCGCCGAGACGACCTACACGTTGCGCGACGGCGCGGCGGTCGAGCTACGGCACGACGGCCAGACGTTCACGCTCGGCACCGAATCGGTGCGCCAGCCGACCTGCCACGTCTCGCCGCTGACGCCGGCGCCGGCGCAGCCGGCCGGCCGCGCGCCGATCCGCCACTCGTAACTCCCCGATTGCGCAACATTTGGCAGTCTCAGGCTGCCAAATGTTGCGCAATCGGTCCGGGTCAGCTTTCGCGGACGACCTCGTCCGGCGACTTGTCCGGGCGCAGGCCCCGCCAGGCCGGATGGCGCAGCCGCCCGTCCGACGTCCACTCGCCGAACGCGACCTCGCCGACCAGCCGCGGGCTCACCCACTGCGCGTCGCGGGCATCGGCCCGCGGCACGTCGGGGTCGAACGGCGAGGTCTTGCGCGCCAGCCGCCTGAGCCGCGACAGCAGGTCGGCCAGCATGTCGTCGGTGAATCCGGTGCCGACCTGCCCGATGTAGTCGAGGCCGCGCTCGCCGGGCAGGCCGAGCAGCAGCGACCCGATCGTCCCTTCTCGCCGGCCCTTACCCGGGCTCCAGCCACCGACGACGACCTCCTGGGCGCGGATGTTCTTCACCTTCACCCAGTCCGGCGACCGGCGGCCCGGGCGGTAGCGCGACGTCAGCCGCTTGGCCACCACGCCTTCGAGCCCTTGCTGCTGGCTCGCGCGCACGGCCTGCGTCCCGTTGCCTTCGAATACCGGTGGCGTCTGCCACGACGCCCCGGCGAGCTCGAGCGCGTCGAGCAGCTCGCGCCGCTGCGTGTACGGCAGGCCGAGCAGCGAGCGACCGTCCAGGTGCAGCAGGTCGAACATCAGGTAGACGGCCGGATCGCTCTCGGCGAGGCGGCGGGCGGACGCCGCCGACGCGACGTGCATTCGCTGCTGCAGCCGCCGGAAGCTGGGCCGCCCCTGGTCGTCGAAGCTGACGATCTCGCCGTCGAGCAGCACCTGGGTGGTGCCTAGTTGCTCGCCGAGCGCGCGCAGTTCGGGGTAACTCACCGTGACGTCGATGTCGTTGCGCGACTTGATCGTGATGCGACCGCCCTCGACGCGGACGAGCGCCCGCACGCCGTCCCACTTCATCTCGTACGCCCAGTTCTCGTCGTCGTTCGGAAGACTGCCGAGCGTGGCAAGCATCGGCCGGACGTCGTCGGGAATCGGCTGCCAGTCCTCACGTGACGGCGCGTCCATGCGATGGATCATCCAGTTCTTGCCGCCGGTCTGGAACAGCACGAACCTGCCCTCGGTGCGCTCGCCGTGCAGCACGACCTTGACCTCGCGGTCGGTCCACTTCTCGGTCTCGTACGTGCCGTGGTCCCAGATCGTCACCTGGCCGGCGCCGTACTCACCGTGGCCGATGTTGCCCTCGAACGTTCCGTACTCCAGCGGATGGTCCTCGACGTGGACGGCCAGGTGGTTGCGCTTCAGATCGTCCGGGACGCCCTTGGGCACCGCCCACGAGACGAGCACGCCGTCGCGTTCTAGCCGGAAGTCCCAGTGCAGCGAGCTCGCATGGTGTTCCTGGACCACGAACGAGTCGCCCTTCTTGCGCCGCGGGCTGCGCCGCCGCGGCATCGGCTCACTCGTGCGCTTGGGGTCTCGCTTGCGGCGGTACTCGTCCAGCGGGGCCATGCGCCCATCCTGCGACGAGGGAGCACCCTCCGCGAGGGCTCAGCGGTAGTCGTCGGGGTCCTGCGGCACCTCGCGGTGCTGCTCCATCGCGTCGGCCGGCTCGGCCTCCAGGGGAAGGGAGTCCTCC
>DASXRA010000367.1:0-11975 GCA_036506855.1 Jatrophihabitantaceae bacterium | reverse complement strand
CCGACCACGCGTCGACCACCGACAACGCGGTCACGGCATGGGCACCCGGGCGCGCCGAAGCCGCCCATACGGCGACGTCAGCCGGATGCAGGAGCGCGTCGACAAGCCTCGGCGCGCTCCACCCTCCCTCGAACATGCGTTCGATCCTAGTGGGTTCGCCAGAGGACGGTCAAGCCGGAATCTCTCTATGAGCAAAGGAGAATCGCAGCGAGAAGCGATCACTTCAGGGTCAGGCTCGCAACGAGCTCGGCCTGCAGGGCCCGGGCCTTGGCCTCGTAACCCGTGACCCCGAGTGGCGGAAAGGCGATCGTCTGAAGCATGACCAGAGACGTGTCGTCGTCGATCGCGCGCACGAACCACATGGACTTGCCTTTCGTGTGGTCTAGCGGCGTGAAGGAGATCCGGAAGTCGAGAGCTGAGTGTCCCTGCACCTGGACGTGCCTGCGTTCGAGAACCGCTATATCGGTTGATCCGGCGCCGCGGAACTGCGCCACCAACTCGACCGGGATGGAATCAAGATCGCCGAAGACAACCGTCTCGGTCGCACCGTTCGCAACAGTCGCTGCCACGCCGACTTCATCACTCATCTCGACGAGGTAGATCCGCTTCTCGATCCGCTTTCCGTCGACGACATCCGTTTGCGTCTGCTCCCGCGCTACACCTGGCAGCGCGAATCGGATGCCGGTCTCGGGATCGACGGTCGCCACCCACGGCTCGCCACCGCTCGAGGCAGTGGAGCTAGCCGGCGCTGCGGATCTCGCCGGTGTCGCGGATACGGCGTGCCCGTGGCCTGCCGTCGTGACCGAACAACCGCACAGGGCAGCGACCGAAACGAGAAGGGCGATGCGACTCAGCCACCCGAGTCGGAACGGCAACCTGCTGACGCGTGGAGCGCCGGTCGGCTCCATGGGCGAAGCTTGGCACGCCACGGCCCGCGCCGCATCAGGCACGTGCCACTCCCGCTCGGACGTAAGGTCGTCGGTGCCATGACTTGCTACGTCGACACCGTGCGGCACTATCCGGGCGCCGGCCTGCGATTCGACGAGTTCTGCCACCTGCTCGCCGACAACCCCGACGAGCTGCATGCGATGGCCGACCAGATCGGCATGCCGCGCCGCTTTTTCCAGGACCATCCGTGGCGGTGGCACTACGACCTGCCGGCGCACCTGCGTGCCGAGGCAGTGCGCCACGGCGCCGAGGAGCTGACGCTGCACGAGGTCGGCGCGCTCTTGCGCGAGCGGCGGCAAGCCGTCCATGGACACGAGCGGCAGGATCAGCGCCGTGTCTGAAGACCGCATGGCCACGGACCTGCTCCGCCTAGCCCGCGACCCGATCACCGGCAGGATCAAGCACCGCACCGGCGTCGACGTCTGCCTGCGCGCCGCCCTGTTCGCCGACCTGGCCTTGCGCGGGCAGATCATCAACCGGCGGGGATCGCCGGCGGTCGCACTGCCCGAGCCGACCGGCGACCGGATGCTCGACGCCGTGCGCGGCACCGTCGAGAAGCGCCCCGGCGTCGTCTGGCTTCGCTGGTTCCGGCACGTCAGCACCGACTGCACGGCGCTCCGCAACGAGCTGATCGCGGACGGGCGATGGCAGCGCCAAGGCGGCTGGCGGGCGTCCTTCGCCGACGACGACACCGACGCCATGCTCGCACTTGCCCATCAGCTCGACCAGGTGACGCGGCACGAGCGCGCGCCCGCCGATTCGCGTGAGGCCGTGCTCGCAACGCTGGCGGCCATGTGTGGCGCAACCACGGGGGGCCTGCCCCGGCCAGTTACCGTCAAGCAGGATCTCGCGCCCCTGTTCACGACGTTCGCCGAGGACACGATTCCGAAGATCATCGATGCGGCTGCCACGTCGATGCGACGCGCGCGCCGGGGCGGCAGCGGCCTGGCTCGCCCGCCTGGGGGCGTTCTGAACTGGCTGCCGCGACGTCGCGCCAGCTGACGCCGAGCGCGACGTCCGGATCGCGTACGTTCGTGGGGTGCGGATTACCGTTCTTGCCGGGGGGATCGGCGGAGCTCGTTTCCTGCGCGGCGTGCGCGCGGCTCGTCCGGGCGACGACATCACGGCGATCGTGAACACCGGCGACGACGTCACCCTGCACGGCCTTCGCATCTGCCCGGACCTCGACAGCGTCATGTACACGCTCGGCGATGGCATCGACCCCGACCGCGGTTGGGGTCGCGCCAAGGAGACCTGGCGGATCAAGGACGAGCTCGCCACCTACGGCGCCGAGCCGTCCTGGTTCGGGCTCGGCGACCTCGACATCGCCACGCACCTCGTCCGCACCCGGATGCTCGACGCGGGCTTCCCGCTCTCGGACGTGACTGCCGCGCTGTGCAAGCGCTGGCAGCCCGGCGTGACGCTGCTGCCGATGACCGACGAGCGATGCGAGACGCACGTGATCGTCGACCTGGACGGCGCCCGCAAAGCGATCCACTTCCAGGAATGGTGGATCAAGCACCGGGCGGCAGTGCCTGCGCAGGCGTTCGTGCAGGTCGGTATCGACGATGCGCGGCCGGCGCCGGGCGTCGTCGAGGCGATCATCGGCGCGGACGTCCTGCTCGTCGCGCCGAGCAATCCGGTCGTCAGTATCGGGACGATCCTCGCCGTGCCAGGCATCCGCGAAGCGGTGTCCGGCGCCGCGGCCAAGGTCATCGGGCTATCGCCGATCGTCGGCGGCAAGCCGGTACGCGGCATGGCCGACGCCTGCCTGCCGGCCATCGGGGTCGAGGTCAGTGCGGAGGGCGTCGGGCGCCACTACGGCGCGCGCCGCGACGGCGGGCTGCTCGACGGATGGCTCGTGCACAGCACCGATACCGCCGAGATCGACGGCGTCGCCGTCCGGGCGGTGCCGCTGCTGATGACCGACGACGACGCGACCGCGCAGATGGTCCGCCAAGCGCTGGAGCTGGCGGATGGCTGAGGACCACTCCGCCGAACGGATCGAGATCCTGCCGGTGCACGGCATCGGCGAGCTGCGCCCGGGCGACGACCTCGCCGAGGCAATCGTCAAGCACGCCTCGCTGCAGGACGGCGACGTCCTCGTCGTGACGTCAAAGGCCGTCTCCAAGGTCGAGGGCCGGCTCATCTCGCTCGGCTCGACGGATCCGGTCGAACGCGAGATCGTCCGGCAGGAGGCGATCAGGGGCGAGACGGCACGCGTCGTCGCCCAACGCGGCCCGCTGCGCATCGTGCAGACTCGGCAAGGCCTGGTGCTCGCCGCGGCCGGCGTCGACGAGTCCAACGTCGCCCGCGACGAGATCGCGCTGATGCCCGAAGATCCGGACCGCTCAGCTGCGGCACTGCGCGATGCGGTGCGTGAGCGCGCGGGCCTCGACGTCGGCGTGGTCATCAGCGACTCGATGGGACGTCCCTGGCGCGAAGGCATCACCGACGCGGCGATCGGCGTGGCCGGTCTCGGCGCACTGTTCGACGCGCGCGGCATGGACGATGCCCACGGGAACACGCTGGACATCACGGTGGTCGCGGTCGCCGACGAGATCGCCGCCGCTGCCGACCTGGTCAAGGGCAAACTGACCGGCGTCCCGGTCGCGGTCGTGCGCGGCATGACGCTGCGCGACGACGGCCTCGGCAGCAGCACCTTGATCCGCCGCGCCGACGAAGACCTGTTCCGGCTCGGCACCGCCGAGGCCATCGCCCTGGGTCGCGAGGATGCGGGCGGTGCCACCGACATCGCACCGCCGCTGCACGCCGACGCGCTCAGCGTGATCTCTACGTTCGAGCCGGATTCCTCGACGCGGCAGGCGTTTCTCGCGTTCCTCGCCGCCCGCCCGGACGCGATGTGGCGATCCTGCATACCGGGACATCTGACCGCCAGCACGCTCGTCATCGACCCGTCCCGTGAGGCGGTGCTGCTCACGCTGCATCCGCGGGTCGGCAAGTGGCTGCCGCTCGGCGGGCATTGCGAAGAGGACGACAGGTCGCTGCTCGACGCCGCCGCCCGCGAAGCGCGCGAAGAGAGCGGCATCGGCGCGCTGTCGTTCGACTCGCGGCCATTGAGCCTGGACGTCCATCCCGTTACCTGCTCGCTCGGCGTGCCGACCAGGCACTTCGACGTGTGCTACGGCGCCGTCGCACCGCCCGGCGCCGAGCCGATCATGAGCGACGAGTCGACGGACCTGCGCTGGTTCCGGTGGGACGCATTGCCCGACAACACGGCCCACGAGGTACCGCTGCTCGCAGACGCTGCCCGTGGCCGGCTCGGCTAGCGATGTCAATGGACGACATTCTGTCCACTGTGGACAGTTGGCCGGTTCCCAATGCGGCGGCGGCCGTAGTGAGCCCGGCCGGCGTGCTCGGCACGTTCGGGCCGACCGATCAGACATTCCCGCTCGCGTCGGTCACGAAGCCGCTCGTCGCGCTCGCATCACTCGTCGCGGTCGAGGAGGGCGCCGTCGAGCTGACCGACGCGGCTGACGACCGGCTCGTTCCTGGCGCCACGATCCGGCACCTGCTGGCGCACGCGTCCGGCCTCGCACCGGACCGCCCGCTGCGGTCGTTCGCGCCGGCTGCGCGACGCGTGTACTCCAACGTCGGCATCGACCTCCTCGCGTCCTTGGTCGAGCGCGCGGTGGAGATGCCGTTCGCTGCGTACCTGGACGAAGCGCTGGCCAAACCGCTCGGCCTGCGGGCCACGTCGCTGCCCGGACGTCCCGCCGCGGGCGGTGTGTCCACAGTGGACGATCTGGCTCGCGTCATGCACGAGCTGCTCGAGCCGTCCGGCCTGCTGCACCCGACGACCATCGCCGACGCGACCAGCGTCCAGTACCCGGGACTGCGCGGCGTCCTGCCCGGCTACGGCCCGCAGGACCCGAACGACTGGGGGCTCGGCTTCGAGATCCGCTCGGCGAAGCATCCGCACTGGACGGGCTCTCGCAACTCGCCACGGACCTACGGCCACTTCGGCGGCAGCGGCACGATGTTCTGGATCGATCCGGACGCCCGCCTGGGCCTCGTCGCGCTCACCGACCAGGCATTCGACGAGTGGGCCGCGCAGGCCTGGCCCGCCCTTTCCGATTCGGTGCTTAGCACCGCTCGATAGTCTGCAACGCAGGCGCTGGAACGAGACGGAGTGCGCGAGTCGTGAGTTCTTGGGACACAGGGCCGTTCGACAACGACGGGGCGATGAACTTCGTCGGAGACCTCGACCAGGCCAACTACGACCGCACCACCGCGCGGATCGCCAAGGCGATGATGAACGTCATCTCGGCGCCTGGATACGTCTCGGCCGCCGAAGTGAACCTGGCGATCGCGGGGGCATGCCTGGTCGCGGGGAAGTCCGGTGCGCGCAACGCCATCGGCAGCCCGTTCGTGCTCGATTGGCTGACCGCCGCCGTGTTCGACGCCACGCCCGAATTGCGCTCGATGGCGCGTGCCGTGTTCGAGCGCGCGTTCCATCCCGGCGACAACGAGTGGTTCGACCTGTGGGACGCCGGCGGCCGCCTCGACGACGTCCGGCAGCGCCTCGACCCATTCCTCGTGGCGGTCGCCGACGCCTGACCTCGGTGGGCCGGCTCGCTCGCCGCCGCGCGGCTACATCGCGCGGGTGTCTAGCGGGGCGTAGCGCGGGCCGAAGCGCGGCTTGGCAACTCCGGACAGTTCGATCAGCCGGACGATCCGCTGCCGCTGCCCGCGCCACGGTTCGAGCAGTCGCAGCATCTCGGCGTCGTCGCCACGGGGGCGTCCGGTCAGCGCGTGCACGACGACGTCGTGGATGTGGTAGTCGCCGACACTCACCGCGTCCGGATCGCCGAGCGCCCGCTGCGCCGTCTCGGCCGCCGTCCACTCCCCGACGCCGGGCACGACGCGCAGCCGCGCCAGGGCAGCGTCCCGGGCCATGCCGACACACTCTTCGAGCCGGGACGCGACCGTTGCCGCCGCCCGGATCGTCCGCTGCCGCGCCGCGTCGACGCCGAGCCGGTGCCACGTCCAGGTCGGTATCGACCGCAGCGCCTCCGGCGAGGGTGGCACCCGAAGACCGGGCAGCGGACCCGGCGCGGGCAGGCCGAACCGGCGCAGCAGCCCACGCCAGGCACGCGAGGACTCGCCGCCGGTCACCCGCTGTTCGAGCACGGCGGGCACCAGCGAGTCGAGCACCAGCCGGGTACGCGGCAGCCGGACGCCGACGTGCCGCCGCCGAGTGTGTTCGAGCAGCGGGTATGCCGAGCAGTCCAGGTCCGCCCAGTCGTCGTCGGCGCCGAGCAGCGCCGGGACGCCGTCGACCAGCCACTGCGCCCCGGGACCCCAGGCGGCGCAGCGCACGCCGTCGTGCGAACCGCGCAGGGCCAGCGTGCCGGCTCCGTCCGGCGTGGCCGAAACCCACCAGAACGTCCCATCGCCGCCGACATGGTGCGCCGGGTCGCCCGCGCCGCGGCGCAGCGGGCCGAGCGTGCCGATGATGTCCACCGGGTGTCCGGGATGCCAGACCGACTCCACGGGCGCGAGCACGCCCACGGTCACCCCCTTCGCGCTTGCCGGCTGCGCCGGGCCGCTCGACTAGAGTGCCTAGATCACGCACCCGATCCGACGAGAGACGCAACGATTGTGCAGCAGGACTTCTATGCGGTCATTCCGGCAGGCGGCAGCGGCACCCGGCTGTGGCCGCTGTCGCGCACCGGCAACCCGAAGTTCCTGCACGCGCTGACGGGCACGAGCAGCTCGCTGTTGCAGGCGACGTTCGAGCGGCTGGCCGGGCTGGTCGGCGCCGAGCGCATCTATGTCGTCACCGGCGCCACCCACGCGGACTCCGTGACCGCGCAGCTCCCCGAACTGCCGGCGCGCAACCTGGTCGTCGAACCGTCGCCGCGTGACTCCTGCGCGGCGATCACGCTGGCCACCGGGATCATCGCCGAGCGCGCGCCGGGCGCGATCGTCGGGTCGTTCGCGGCCGACCACCTGATCGACGACACCGCCGCGTTCCACGACGTCGTGCTCCGGGCTGTCGACGGCGCGCGGCAGGGGCGGCTGATGACGATCGGCATCACGCCGACGCGTCCCGAGACCGGCTACGGCTACCTCGAATGCGACTCGCTGGCGGCCACGGACATCCAGAATGTGCTCACGTTCCGTGAGAAGCCGTCGCTCGACGTCGCGACCGAGTACGTCAAGTCCGGCCGGTACCTCTGGAACGCCGGGATGTTCGTCTGGCGCTCCGACGTCTACCTCGACCAGCTCGCCCAGCGCCGTCCGGACCTGGCCGACCCCGTGCGGCAGATCGTCGCCGCCTGGGACAGCCCTGATCGCGACTCGGTGCTGAACGCCGTCTGGCCGACCGTCCCCAAGGTCGCCGTCGAGTACGCGGTGATGGAACCGGCCTCGCTCGACGGGCTGGTCTCGACCGTGCCGGGCGACTTCGGCTGGAGCGACATCGGTGACTTCGAGACGGTCGGCGCGCTGCTCGGCCGCGACGAGGCGGGCGTCACGGTTGTCGGCGGCGACGACGGCCAGGTCATCAGCCTCGACAGTGACGGCGTCGTCGTCGTACCGAGCCAGGACCGCCTCGTGGCACTGCTCGACGTGCACGACCTGATCGTCATCGACACGCACGACGCCGTCGTCGTGTGCCGGCGCGACCGCGCCCAGGACGTCAAGAAGCTCACCGAGCTGCTCCGCGAACGCGGCCGAACCCACCACATATAGCCCGCCATGGTGATCCCGGTCCGCGACGTCAACCCGGTGCGCCGGACGCCGTGGGTCACCTACGCGCTGATCGCGGCGAACGTCATCGTCTTCCTGCGTACGCCCGGCGGCCCGAGCAGCTTGTCGGGCGGCGCCAGCCTGGCGCATGTCTGCCACCTGCAGGCGTTCTACGAGCACTACGCGGCGATCCCCAAGGAGCTCGTGCACAACCAGGCACTGGGTCTCGTCCCGAACGGGCAGGCGGGTGTCGGGGCGCACGGTGCCGGCTGCGTGGTCGGGCCGCCCAGTTACGACAAGATCCCGGTGCTGTCGGCATTCACCGCGATGGTCCTGCACGGCAGCTGGCTGCACCTGCTCGGCAACATGCTGTTCCTGTGGGTCTTCGGCAACAACGTCGAGGACCGCTTCGGGCGAGTGAGCTACCTGCTCTTCTATCTCGGATGCGGCATGGTCGCGACGTACGGCTTCGCGGTGGCCAACCCGGACTCGACGGAAGTGCTCATCGGCGCGTCCGGGGCGATCGCCGGGGTGCTCGGCGCGTATATCGTGCTCTACCCGCGAACGCGGGTGTGGAGCCTGGTCCCGTTCGCGTTCTTCATCCCGCTGCCGCTGCCCGCCTGGCTCGTGCTCGGCGGGTGGTTCCTGCTGCAGTGGGCCTACACGGCCGGCTTCGCCGTGTCATCAGCTGGATCGGTCGCCTACCTGGCGCACGTCTTCGGCTTCGTCGCCGGGGCGCTCGTCGCACTGCTCGTCCGCAGCAGCAGCAGCGACCCGGCGCGGCGAGCCGGCTAGCCGCGACGCTGCGGGGCGGCTCCCTCGGCCACGCCGCGGACGCGCTTGGCGAGCGCCGACCGTGCTGCGAGCCCGGAGCGCAGCACCCAGCGCACCGGCGCCCAGCGCCAGCCGGCGTAATGGCGGGACAGGTACAGCCATGCACTGCGGTGGTGCTCGGCGGACATCCGCCGCGGGTCGCGGGCCGTGGCGTGCCCGCCGGTGTGCACCACGGCTGCCGAGGGCACGTAGACGTTCTGCCAGCCGGCATTGCCCAGGCGCTCGCCGAGGTCGACGTCCTCGAAGTACATGAAGTAGGCGGGGTCGAATCCCCCGACGCCGTCGAACGCGTCGCGGCGGACGATCATGCACGAGCCGGACAGCCACTCGGCGAGACCTTCGCGTGGCTCGCCCCGCTCGCCCCGGTATGCGGCGGTCCACGGGTTGGCAGGCCACCACCAGCCGCACAGCGCGTGGCCGATGCCGCGGCCGAGGGACGGCAGCGCCCGCGCGGACGGGTAGATCGCGCCGTCCGGTGTGTTGATCAGCGGCCCGAGCGAGCCGGCGCGGGGCCAGCGACCCGCCGCGGCGAGCAGCTCGTCGAGCGAGCCGGGCTGCCAGATGACGTCCGGGTTGGCGATCACGACGATGTCGGCGTGCGTTGCCGCGACCCCGACGTTCACGGCACGCCCGTACCCGATGTTGCCGCCGGTCGGCACGACCCGCACGTTCGCGCGCTGCGCCGCAAGCTCCACCGAGCCGTCGTCCGAGCCGTTGTCGGCAAGCACGATGTCGAGCGGCTCGACCGTCGCCTTGTCCAGCGAGTCGAGGAAGGCGGCCAGCGCCTCCCCCGGCGAGTAGGTGACCGTGACGACAGCGAGACTCACCGGTCATCCCCGGCGTAGGCGGATCCGCGTCGCGGCGGCGGGCTCTTCGCGCGAGCGCTCATCGTGCCGCCTGTTCGTAGGCGAGCACGTGCGCGGCGGCGCAGGCGTCCCAGGTGAACGTCGCGGCACGGTCGACGCCGGCCGCCGACAGCGCCTTTCGGCGTTCCGGATCGTCGAGCAGCGACGCCAGCGCCGCAGCGATCGAGGCCGGGTCAGGCTCGGTGTACGCGACGGCGTCGCCGCCGATCTCGGGCAGCGCCAGCCGGCGCGTCGTCAGCACGGGCGCACCGCAGGCCATGGCTTCGAGCACCGGCAGCCCGAACCCCTCGCCGAGACTGGGGTACGCGACGACGTCGGCGCCGCCGAGCAAAGCGGACAGCTGCTCGACCGGCAGGTAGCCCGGGCGCCTGACAGTGAGCGACGGCGGGACGCCGGCCAGCGCGGCGGAAAGGTCGTTGTCCCAGCCGGCGCCGCCGGCCAGGACGAGCGCGGGCGGGTCGGTCCTCCCGCGCGCGGCGGACACCCAGCCCCGGACGAGTGCCGGGACGTTCTTGCGCGGCTCCAATGTGCCGAGGAACGCGACGTAAGCCTGGTCGTCGGCCAAGCCGATCTGCGCGCGCAGCGCCCGCACGGACGCGGCCGTCGGCGGTGCGAAGACGGCCGGGTCGACTCCGAGGTGCGCCACCTGCAAGCGGCCGGCGTCCGCGCCGGCGGTACGGACGAGCTCGTCGGCCGTGGCCTGCGACGGGACGATGCAGCACGCGGCCCGGCGCAGCGCCAGCCGGGTGGCCGTCCGGAAGAACGGCCCCTTCGCGCGGGTGTGCACGCCGGGGTCGGTGAAGAACGTCGCGTCGTGCAACGTCACGACCAGCGGCACCCGGCTGCGCAGCGGGTGCGTGTAGTGCGGGCTGTGCAGCACCTGCGGGGCCACCCGCCGCACGAGCGAGGGGAAGCGCAGCTGCTCCCAGGCCAGCCGGGCCGCCGGGCGCTCGGCAATCCGGGAGACGGGCACCGGATCAGCGCCGCTCAACTCGCCGTAATGGGACGCGTCCCGCCGCTGACAGGCGACCCGCAGGTCGACGCCGGCCCGCACGAGCGCCGGGACGAGGCTGTCGACGTAACGTCCGACGCCGCCGCGGTCGGGGGGTACTGCCGTCGCGTCGAGCAGGACGCGTAGCAAGGACGGCACTCCAGAGCGGACGAGGCGAGCAGGAAGGCCACAGCGTAACCGCCGGGCGGCGTGTCGGCTCACCGGAGGTCGCGGTACAGCTGCCAGGCGCGGTCCGCGACGGAATCCCAGGAGAAGTCCGCGGCACGCACGAGCCCGGCGGCGCGCAGCCGGCGACGTTCCGAATCGTCGGCCAGCAGGGAAGACACTGCGTCGGCGAGCGCGTCCGCGTCGTCGCGTGGCACGACCACTGCGGCCCCGGCGGCGACCTCGACCAGGGCCGGGGCGTCTGAGCAGATGACCGGCGTGCCGAGCGCCATGGCCTCGGCGACGGGCAGGCCAAATCCCTCGGCGCGGCTCGGCGCGACCAGGATTGCCGCCCGGCGCAGGATCACCGCCAGCTCCTCGTCGCGGACGCGGCCCAGCACCGTCACGCCGCCGGGCGCCAGTCCGGCCGCCACCGCCGCGCTGTCCAGGTCGACGCCGCCCCATCCGGGCTGGCCGACCACGACTAATCGTGGCGCCGCGGCACCGAGCCGCCCGAGCGCGGTGACCAGGACGTCCAGGCCCTTGCGTGGCTCCAAGGTCGCGAGCGACAGCACGAAACCGTCCGGCAGGCCCTTCGCGACACGGTCGGTAAGCGCAGCGGGCGGCTCGGCGAGCAGCGCCGGCGCGACGCCCGCCCCGAGTACCTCGACGCGTCCCAGTCCGGCCAACGCCGCGCCCAGCTCGGCGGCCACCGCGTGCGTGGGGACGGCGATGGCAGAGGCCCGCTCGACGGCGCGCTGCGCCATGGCGCGATGCCAGCGAACGCCGCGCGGCGTCAGCGTCTCGGGGTGGGTCCACGGCACCGCGTCGTGGATCGTCACCACGAGCGGGACGCGACTCGGCCCGAACAGCAGGGTCGGAGCGTGCAGCACGTCGGCGTCCCGGACACGCGGGCCGAATCCGCGCTCCCAGGCCAGGGTCAGCGCTCGCCGCGGCAGCGCGAGCCTGCGCGGGCCGGCCACTCCCGGCACCGTCGCGGCGCCGACGTCGCGATGCCAAGCCGTCGAGCCGGTCACGGCGTCGCGGGGGCCCGCGCTGCGGGCGAGGGCCGCCGCGAGCTCCACCGCATACCGGCCGGTGCCGCCGGGGACGGGTGCGAGCGCTTGCTCGACGAGGATGCCCAGCCGCACGGGCGGTGATGCTAGTCCGGCACGGCCGCCCGCCCGCTTCGCCGGGCGTGGGCGGCTTCGCCGGGCGGGTCGGGCGCCTGGTGGCTGGCCGAGGGCGAAGGCGTAGGTAGGATCGGGCGGATTCGGTTCTATCCCCGTGCCGGAACGACCGTGCACGCACATCATCACAAAGGCGATCCGTTGCGACTGGTTGTGCAGGTCCCCTGTCTGAACGAGGAAGAGACGCTGCCGCTCGTTCTCGAATCGATTCCCAAGCAGATTCCGGGTATCGACGAGATCATCGTCCTGATCATCGACGACGGG
>DASXRA010000366.1:0-3593 GCA_036506855.1 Jatrophihabitantaceae bacterium | reverse complement strand
CATCAACCTCGGCAGCGGAGCGGGCCATTCGGTGCGCGAGGTCGCCGACACGGTCAGCCGGGTGACCGGGCGCGAGCTGCCGGTCCACGAGATGGCCCGCCGGCCGGGCGATCCGGCCGTCCTGGTCGCCTCGAACGCGCTGGCTGCGACCGAACTCGGCTGGCGACCCACCAGCGATCTCGACACGATGATCGCCGACGCCTGGACGTTCGCCCAGCAGAACCTCGGCTCATGAGTGCGCCCCCCGCCGCGGTCCTCCACTCCGCTCCTCGCTGCGTTCCTCACTCGCTGGCGCTCGCTGCGGTACTCGCTGCGATGCTCGTGAAGGACCCCGGCTCATGACTGCGTGGCGCGCACCGGGGCGCATCAACCTGATCGGCGAACACACCGACTACAACGACGGTTTCGCGCTACCGCTCGCGATCGAGCAGGGCTGCACGGCCACGGCGCACACGACCTCGACCGGCGAGCTGCGCGTCGCGTCCGCGCAGCGCGACGACACCGTGACGTTGCCGCTTGCCGACCTGCTGTCGGGCACGGTCACCGGATGGGGCGCGTACCCGGTCGGCGTCGTCTGGGCGCTCGCCCAGCAGGGACTGCTGCCGGACGACCTGGGCGGGCTCGACGTCCACCTCGACAGCAACGTCCCGGGCGGGGCCGGCTTGTCGTCGTCGGCGGCGCTCATCTGCGCGCTCGCGGCGGCGCTCAACGACCTGCTGGGGCTGGGCCTGTCCGACCAGCAGCTCGTTACCCTCACGCACCGCACGGAGAACGAGTACGTCGGGGCACCGACCGGCGGCATGGACCAGATGGCCGCCATGCTCTGCCTGCCCGACCACGTGCTGCTGTGCGACATGCGGGCCTGGACAGCCGAGCCCGTCCCCTTCGACCTGGACGCCGCCGGCCTCACCCTGCTCGTCGTCGACTCGAAGGCGCGGCACCGGCACGCCGACGGCGAGTACGCCGACCGCCGGGCCAGCTGCGAGAAGGCGGCGAGCCTGCTCGGCGTCTCGGCTCTGCGTGACATCGGCCCGGACGATCTCGATCGCGCGCTCGGGCAGCTCAGCGACGCCGCCCTGCGCCGGCGCACGCGCCACATCGTGACCGAGAACGAACGCGTGCTGCAAACCGTCCGGTTGCTGCGCGACGGGCGGCTGCGCGAGATCGGGCCGCTGCTCACCGCGTCGCACGCGTCGATGCGAGACGACTACGAGATCACCGTGGCCGAGGTCGACACCGCTGTCGAGGCGTTGCTCGGCGCGGGTGCCCTCGGTGCCCGGATGACGGGCGGCGGCTTCGGCGGATGCGTCATCGCGCTGATCGACTCGGCGCGCGTCGCCATCGCGTCCAACGCGGTCCAACGGGCCTATCGGCGCGGCGGGTTCATCCCCGCGACCGTGTTCACCGAACGTGCGGGCGGCGGCGCGCGCCGCGTCTGACGGGCGCGGTCAGCCCTTCGACGAGCCCAGGGCCAGGCCGGCGATGAACTGCTTCTGCAGCAGCACGTACACGACCAGGGTGGGGATCGCGGCCATGAGCGCGGCCGCGGCGATCATGTTCTGGTTCGAGACGAACTGACCCTGCAGGTTGGCCAGCGCCGAGGTGATCGGCCGCTTGTTGCCGGTCGAGATCAGCGTGATCGCCCAGAAGAAGTCGTTGTAGATCCAGGTCGTCAGCAAGGTGGCCAGCGCCGCCATCGCCGGACGGCACATGGGCAGCGTGATCCGCCAGTACCGCATCCACAGGGTGGCCCCGTCGACGACTGCCGCCTCATCGATGTCGACCGGGATCGTCTTCATGTAGTTGCTCAGCACGAAGACGCAGAAGCCGAGCTGGAAGGACACGTTGATGACGATGAGCCCGGCGTAGGAGTCATAGAGCAGGCCGCTGCTGCCGCTGATGAAGTGCGGCAGGTGAATCTGCAGGTACAGGCGGTAGAGCGGGGTGATGATGACCTGCTGCGGCAGCAGGTTGCCGGCCGTGAACAGGATGAGCAGCGCGATGTTGAACTTGAAGCTCAGTCGCGACACGACGAACGCAACGGCCGACGCCATGACGAGCGTGATGATCACGGCCGGCACGGTGATCCACACCGAGTTGAGGAAGAACCGGCCCATGTCCGACTGCGTCCAGGCATTGGTGAAGTTCTTGAACGTCAGGCTGTGCGGCAGCGAGACGTAGCCGAGGCGGTCGGTCTCCTTGATCGGCCGCAGCGCGACGTAGAGAGCGAACACGATGGGCGTGATCCAGAGGACGACGGCGAAGATCATGAAGACCTGCGCGGCGACGCTGCCGGGCGTGAGCGCCCGGCGCCGCGTCGGCGCCGTCGGGTGAGCGACCTCGTCGAGCGCCTCGGGGGTGAGGACCGCCATCTACCTCTCCTCCCGACGGAAGACCTGGTACAGGAAGATCGAGATCGGTACGAGCGAGATCACCAGCAGCACGACGCCGAGCGTCGAGCCGAAGCCGATCCGCTGGGTCTCGCCGACGATGTTCTGCGTCACGGAGATCGACAGCAGTTCGAGCCCGCGCAACGGGTTGCCCTTGCTCGTGATGTAGACAAGGTCGAACGCGCGCAACGACTCGATCACCGTCACCACGAGGATGACGACGTTGATCGGCCGCAGCACCGGGAACACCACGCGCCAGAACGTCTGCCAGGTGTTGGCGCCGTCGACGAGCGCCGCCTCGCGCAGCCCGGGATCGACGGCTTTCAGGCCGGCGAGGTAGAGGATCATCACGTACCCGGCCTGGCGCCAGCTGGCCTCGACCAGGATGGCCCACAGGTTCAGGTGCGGGTTGCCGAGCCAGCTGATCAGGTTGTCCGGGTGGTTGTGGCCGATGACCGTGTTGATCAGGCCGACGTCCGGTGAGTAGACGAACTCCCACAGGATGCCGATCAACGCGAGCGAGAGCATGACCGGCAGGAACAGCACGCTCTGGTAGATGCGGCTGCCGCGGATGCCGCGGTCGATGATGACCGCGAACAGCATGCCCAGCGGCGTCGCGAACACGATGAAGACGCCCAGCCAGATCGCGTTGTGGCGGACCGCCGGCCAGAAGTCCGGGTAGACCGTGAACGCCTGGTGGTAGTTCTGCACGCCGAAGATGCAGCCCGGCTGGGGGATGCCGGGCAGCGTCGCCTTGTTGGTGCACGCCTTGAGGTGGACGCCGCCCACGCCCGTCCACTTGGTGAACGAGAGCAGCACCGACGCGAGCGCGGGCAGCCAGACGAACGCGAGGTCGAGCAGCAGCGGAATGCCGAGCAGCAGCGCAGCGACCAGCTTGTCCCGGCGAGTCAGCCGACTCAAGCGACGACGCCGGCGGCGACGTAGTGTCGCCGCCGGCTTCGTTGGCGTTTGGGTCGTCGCGACCATCAGCTCTGGAAGATCGTCTTCGCCTGGTCCTCAGCGCTCTTCTGGATCGTCGACACGTTCGACGCGCTCGGGTTGTCGACGAAGCTCTGGATGGCCTTGATCATGGCCGTCGCCATGTCGGGCACCGTGTCGCGGTCCATGAACTGGGAGACGGACTTGCACGCGCTGATCGCCTCGACGGACTTCTTCTGGATCGCGTTGTACGTCGGCGCGACC
>DASXRA010000365.1:0-14466 GCA_036506855.1 Jatrophihabitantaceae bacterium | reverse complement strand
GTATGCGGTCCGGCGCCGCTGCGGATGACCGAGCTGCCGGCCAGCTGTGCCTCGACGCGCTCGTACGCCGCGTCGACGCGTCGCGAGACGTCGGGGTCGAGCACGGAGAAGTTCCAGCACGGGGCCAGCAGCCCGCCGGGGCGCAGCAGGCTCGCGGCCTTCGCAGCGCCGATCTCCGGGTCGATCCAGTGCCAGGCTTGTCCGGAGACGATCCGGTCGAAGCGCCGCCCGCGGGCGTCCCAGGTCTCGAAGCCGCCGATCTCGACCTCGATCCCGTGCGAGCGCGCGACGTCGGCCATCCGGTCGTCGATCTCAACGCCCAGCACCTCGACGCCCCGGTCGGCGAGCAGCCGGGCCAGCTTGCCGGTACCGCATCCGACGTCGAGCGCGGTCCGCGGACGACCGTCGAGCAGGTCGTCGATCAGCGCCGGCGGGTAGCTCGGCCGCGCCCGGTCGTACGCCACGGCCGCGGAGCCGAACGACTCGGCGCGCAGCCGATTGGTGTGGATGCGGTCGGGATCTGCGGACATACACCGATCATCCCGCGCTGACCCGCCAGCCTTCCTCCGGGGGACGCGGCGAGCGCATCGGGTCGGCATCGGTCGTCGGCGCCGAGGCGCCCACGAGCTTCGTGAGCGTCGCACCCGCCACGACGCGGGTCGGGAACATCGCCGACGCGGCCGCCCGGCGAACTTCGGCCACCGGCAAGGCGCCGCCCCGGGCCGCCGCCAGCACGAGGTTGCCGACGCGGCGGCGACCGAGCACGCCGGTCGATCCGACGAGCAGGACGTCGGGCAGCACGGTCCGCACCGCTGCCGCGACGCGGCGGGTATAGGTGAGCGGCGGCCCGTCGGTGAGGTTGGCCAGCAGCAGGCCGTCCGGGCGGAGCACGCGGGCAATGTCGCCCAGGAACTCGACGGTGGTCAGCTCGGCCGGGACGCGGCCGCCGAGGTAGGCGTCGAGCACCAGCACGTCCGCGCTCGCGTCGCGGAGGCCGCGCACCCCCTCGCGGCCCGGCACCGGCCGGATACGGATGCGCTCGCGTTTCGGCAACGGCAGCCTCGCCCGGACCAGCTCGACCAGCGCAGCGTCCGGCTCGAACACGATCTGCGACGATCCGGGCCGGGTGGCCGCGATGTAGCGCGCGAACGTGCACGCGCCTCCCCCGACGTGCGTCACTGCGAGCGGCCCGTCGTGGATCGCGTCGAGCACGTCGGCCATGCTGCGTAGGTAGTCGAAATCGAGGTAGGTCGGATCGTCCAGGTCGACGTAGGACTGCCGGATCCGGTCGACGACCAGCAGCCAGCCACCCGGCCGATCGGCGTCGGCCAGCAGCTCCGCCCGCCCGGTGGCCACCTGGGTCTCGCCTGCCGCCAGGCCGTCCTCGCTCACGGCGTGCCAGCGTACGGTTCAGGTCAAGATCGGGTGTCGTCGCGGGGTAGCCGGAGGCCGGACGCCTAGAATCCGGTTGTGCAGACGGCCACCACGGATCCGCTGGTCGGCCGAGTGTTGGACGGCCGATACAGGATCCAGGCGCGAATAGCGCGCGGCGGGATGTCGACGGTGTACAGCGCTGTCGACGAACGCCTCGACCGGTCCGTCGCCGTCAAGGTCATGTCGTCGAGCCTGTCCAGCGACCCCGCGTTCGCCGACCGCTTCGCCCGCGAGGCCCGCGCCGCGGCCAAGCTCGCGCACATCAACACGGTCGCCGTCTACGACCAGGGCGAGGACGGCGACAACGTCTTCCTGGTCATGGAGCTGGTCAACGGCCGCACGCTGCGCGACCTGCTGCGCGAGCGCGGCCGACTCAGCCCGGCCGAGGCGGTCTCGATCATGGAGCCGGTTCTGGCCGCCCTCGCCGTCGCGCACCGGGTGGGGCTGGTGCACCGCGACATCAAGCCGGAGAACATCCTGCTGTCCGACGAGGGTGTGGTGAAGGTCGCCGACTTCGGCCTGGCACGCGCCGTCGAGACCGACGGCGCAGCCACGCGCACCGGGATGATGATGGGCACGGTGGCGTACTGCTCGCCGGAGCAGATCAGCCGCGGCCGCACCGACCAGCGCTCGGACGTCTACTCGGCCGGCGTCGTGCTGTTCGAGCTGCTGACCGGCGAGGCCCCGTACGTCGGCGACTCCGCGATGGCAGTGGCCTACCAGCACGTCCACAGCCGGGTCACGGCTCCGTCCTCGCGCGTCAGCGGCGTCGGCGAGGAGCTCGACGACCTGGTCGTGCGGGCCACCGACAGCGACCCCGCAGGGCGCCCGCTCGACGCCGGTGCGTTCCTGGCCGAGCTCGCCGACGTGCGCACCGACCTCAGGCTGCCCGTCGTGCCGGTTCCGCCCCGGCCACGCACGAACGGCCACCAGCCTTCATCGGACGCTCGCGAGGCGCGGACCACGCAGCGAATCGGCCAGGACGCCGGCGTGCACGACACGGCGGTCGGCGCTCCGCCGCCGTACGGTTTCGCGGGGCGCCCGCCCGGCCCGCCACCGCCCGGCGCGTACAACCCGCGCCCGCTGGTCCCGCCCCGCAGACGGCCGCGCGCCGCGTTGATCGCCCTGCTCGTCATACTGCTGCTCGGCATCGGGGCGGGCTTCGCCGGATGGTGGTTCGCCGCCGGCAGGTACACGCGCGTGCCCACGGTGAACGGCGAGGCCCGCGTCACCGCACTCGCCGCGCTGGACCGGGCCGGCTTCGACAAGGTCACGATCAGCCAGGTCAACGACGAGAAGGTGCCGAAGGGTCTCGTGGTCGGCACCAAGCCGGGCGGCAACAGCCGGGTGCCCCGGCACGCGCCGATCACTCTGCTCATCTCGCTCGGGCCGAGGCTCTACGCACTGCCAGACGTTCGCGGTCAGTCGGAGGACGACGCCCGAGCGGCACTCGGCAAGCTGCCGGTGCGGCTGACGTCCACGAGGCAGGCGGACGACAACGCGCCCAAGGACAGCGTCATCCGCACCAACCCGCCGGCGGGAACCCGGGTGCGCGCTGAGCAGAGCGTGACGATCATCGTGTCGAGTGGCCCGCCGATCCTCAAGGTTCCCGACGTCACCGGCTCCCGGCGCGACGACGCGATCGCCAAGTTGCAGGGCATGGGCTTCAAGGTCGACGTGAACGAGCAGTTCAGCGACAACGTCGCGCAGGGCAACGTCATCAGCCAGGACCCGTCCGCGAACTCGCAGCTGGCAAAGGGCCAGCAGGTGACGCTCACCGTGTCGAAGGGCGCGGACTTCGTCGACGTCCCGCAGGTCAGCGGCCTGAGCAAGGACGACGCCCGCCACGCGCTCGAACAGGCGGGTCTGAAGGTCCGGGTCAAGCGCGTCTTCGGCGGGCGCCTCGACGTGACGGTCGGCCTAGACATCAACCCGGCTGACCAGAACGCGGCCGGTCAGGTGCGTCGCGGCTCGACCGTGACGATCGAAGTCGCCTGACTCGCGGTGGCAACGTCTCGCCGGTCGCTGATCGGCGCGCACGTCAGTGTCACACGGGGGTTGGTGCGCGGCGCTCTGGCACGGGCCGACGAGATCGGCGCCGAGGTCGTGCAGATCTTCGCCGGCAATCCGCGCGGATGGGCCGAGACGCCGTTCGAGGCAGAGGCCGACGACGCGTTCCGCGCAGCCTGCGCACTTCGCGGCGTGCCGGTGTTCGTGCACACCCCGTACCTGCTCAACTTCGGCTCACCGTCCGCAGTCACGCTCTCTCGCTCGTGCGCCGCGTTGGCGTTCGCGCTTCGTCGCGCGGATGCACTGGGCGCGTCAGGTGTCGTGCTGCATGCCGGATGGGCGGCTGGTGGCCGTCGCGACGACGCCGTGCGCCAGGTGCGCGAACACGTCCTGCCACTGCTCGACGGCGTCCGCACCCGCCTGCTCATCGAGCCGACCGCGGGTGGCGGCGGCGCGTTGGCGTCCACTGTGGACAGTGTGGCCGAGTATCTCGACGTTCTGGACGACGAGCGCGTCGGCGTGTGCCTCGACACCTGCCACCTGCACGCCGCCGGCCACGATCTCTCGACGCGCACCGGGATGACCCGAACGCTCGCCGCGCTTGGCCGGGCGGTCGGGCGCCGCCGGATCGGGCTCGTGCACGTCAACGACAGCCGCGACCCCGCCGGCTCGAAACGCGACCGGCACACCTGCCTCGGCGGCGGCACGATCGGCCTGGAACCGTTCACTTCGCTGTTCTCCTCCCCCACCACGCGCGGCGTCCCGCTCGTCGTCGAGACCGCCGAGGACGACCACGCAAGCGACATCGCGGCGCTCAAGCTCCTCCGCGGCTGACTCGCCGGACGCGGTTGCCGATCATGTGCAGATCGACAGGTTCGAGCCGGACGACATGCACATCGATCGCGTGTTCGAGCCGCTGATCCACAGATTCGTCGCCGGTGCTGCGAGCGGGCGCTCCGGACGTCGACGATCCGCTGATGAACCTCGAGACGCTTCCGCAGGCCGACGCACGTCGCGTCACCACATGGACGTCGCTGCGACGACGCGGCGTCAGCCGTGCTCGCATCCAGGCGCAGCTCGACGCCCGACGGTGGCAACGGCTGGGGTTCGCGATCGTGTTGCACAACGGACCGCTCTCGGAGCGTCAACGCTGGATGGTCGCGCGCACGCATGCCGGGCCGCTGGCGATCCTGACGGCGTTCACGGCAGCGCAGGCGTTCGGTTTGCGGGGCTGGGAGCGGGAGACGGTCCACGTACTGGCACCCGGCGGTACCCGGCTAAGGCGCGAGTGCCCGGTCAAAGTTCGGCTGCATCTCTCGTCGCAATGGGGTGAGGTCCGGACGCGCCCGAGCAGCATCGTGCACGCACTACCTGAGGCGTTGGTACGCGCTGCCGCCACGTTCGCATCGGCGCGACGTGCGGCATCCTCGCCGCGGCCGTCCAGCAGCGCCTGACCCGCCCTCCTGCTCTGCGCGATGCGCTCGCTCGCGCGCCTCGTGCGCGCCACCGCGCGTCGTTGCTCGCGGCCGTCGGGGACATCGCGCAGGGTTCCGAGGCGCTCAGCGAGATCGACTTCGTACGGCTGTGCCGCAGGTTCCGGCTGCCTTGCCGGAACGGCAGGCGGTGCGCACGGACTCGTCCGGGCGTCGTCGCTATCTCGACGCCACATGGCGACGCGCCGACGGACGGCTCGTGGTCGTCGAGGTCGACGGAGCGCTGCACCTCGCGGCGGGCCGATGGTGGGCCGACCAGCTGCGGCAGAACGAGCTGACGCTCGCCGATGCGATCGTGTTGCGATTCCCGAGCGTCGTGGTGCGGACCGAACCGGCTCTGGTTGCCGCCCAGCTGCGTCGCGCCCTGCGGCTCTGATCCGGCGATCATGTGCCGATCCGCATGCCGCCACCGGCCGATCTGCACATGATCGCGACTGGGGCGGCACGTAGGCTGCGCGCCATGGTCATCGTCATGGCACCGTCGGCCACCGACGCCGACGTGACGGGCGTCGTCGCGCACATCGAGGCCCACGGCGGGCAAGCTTTCGTCAGCCGCGGGGTCATGCGCACGATCATCGGAGTGGTCGGCACCGAGGACGTGCTGGAGACGATGGACGCCGCCGGGCTGCCGGGCGTGTCGGAGACGATGCGGATCACCGCGCCGTACAAGCTGGTGTCGGCACAGAACCATGCCAAGCGGACGACGGTCCGGGTCGGCGGCGTGCCGATCGGTCCCGACACTTTCACGCTGATCGCCGGGCCGTGCGCGGTCGAGACGGCCGAGCAGACGCTCGCGGCGGCGCACATGGCCAAGCGGGCCGGCGCCACGCTGTTGCGCGGCGGTGCGTTCAAGCCCCGCACGTCGCCGTACGCGTTCCAGGGTCTGGGCAAGGTCGGCCTGCGCATCCTGGCCGAGGTCCGCGACGAGGTTCAGTTGCCGATCGTCACCGAGGTCACCGAGGTCGCGGACGTCGACGTCGTCGCCCAGTACGCCGACATGCTGCAGATCGGTACGCGCAACATGCAGAACTTCGGCCTGCTGCAGGCCGTCGGTGCAACCGGCAAACCGGTCATGCTCAAGCGCGGGCTGACCGCCACGTACGAGGAGTGGCTGATGGCTGCCGAGTACATCGCCCAGCGCGGCAACCTCGACGTCGTGCTGTGCGAGCGAGGCGTCCGCTCGTTCGAACCGGCGATCCGCAACATGCTCGACGTCTCGGCCGTGCCACTCGTGCAGCACCTGTCGCACCTGCCGCTGATCGTCGACCCGTCGCACGCGGCCGGGCGTCGCGACCTCGTCGTGCCACTCGCCCGTGCCGCGATGGCCGCCGGCGCGGACGGCGTGATGGTCGACGTGCATCCCAACCCGGAGACGGCGTTGTGCGACGGCGCGCAGGCACTTGTCGGGGAGTCGCTGGACGAGCTCGCCGAGGCCGTCACCACGATCCCGGCACTGCTCGGGCGCACGTCCGCGACACACCTCGCGGGCTGACCCGGGCGGGCTAGGCGACGCGGGCCAGCAGCGTGCTGAGCATCGTCTGGATGCCCGGCACCTGCGCAGGGTCGGGGCCGGCCGCCGTGTACACGACGACGAGGTGGCCGCCGGACACCGTCACCGCTTCGACCAGCGTGCCCTGCTGGCAGACGAACGCACTGCGAGCGCTCGGCACCGGACGTTCCGACCCGGGGTCACACGGCCGGCGCGTCTGCGCCAGGGCGCTGCGCCGCCCGTCGGCGTCTCGGGGCAACGGCACCTCGCTCGCCAGGATGCGGCGCGCGTCCTGCACGTAGCTGCAACTGCCGCTCGACAGGCTCGACATCGACCACGTACCGCCGAGTGCGCCGGACACCTCGGCCGCGGTGAACGGGCACAAGCCGCCGCCGTCGACCTCGACGCCCGGCATGTCCAGCGCAGCCACCCCGGCAGTCGGCGATCCGTTCGCCGCCTGCGCCCCGCGCTCGAGGACCCTGCACGCGGACACGCTGCCCGCCAAGGCAATCACGGCACAGCCAACCATCACGCGGCGCCCAGCCCACGTCATGCCATACCCCGTTCCGCGGAGCGACGGTGCTCCCGTGCAAATCGGGGCCCAGCATGCCAGACCGGCCACCAGATGTGGCAGTGGGTCAGTAGTCGGATTTCCGGGCGTGTTGCAGCAACGGCACAAGCACCTTCGCCGCCTGCTCGATGCCCTCGTCGTCGACGTCGAGGTGGGTGACCAGCCGGAGGACTCGCGGCCCGAGAACGGACACGAGCACGCCGTCGGCACGCGCCGCGGCGGCGGTTGCCGGCGCGTCCGCTACGTCGAGGACGACGATGTTCGTATCGACTGACGACGGATCGACGCCGAGCGCCTCGCCGAGCCGCCGGGCACGCGCGTGATCGTCGGCCAGGCGGCCGATGTGGTTGGCCACCGCGTAGCGACCCGCCGCGGCGAGCACGCCGGCCTGGCGCATGCCGGCCCCGTAGCGCTTGCGCCACACCCGCGCCTCGGCGATCCGTTCGGCCGACGAGACGAGCACCGAACCCACTGGCGCACCGAGCCCCTTGGACAGGCACACCGAGACGGTGTCGAACCCGTCGGCCAGCTCGGACAAGGCGACGCCGCTGGCGACGTGCGCGTTCCACAGCCGCGCGCCGTCGAGGTGCAACCCGATGCCGTGCAGGCGCCCGAGCGCGATCACGTCGCGCACCGCGGCACGTGACTGCACCGTCCCGCCGCCGAAGTTGTGCGTGTTCTCCACCGCGATCGCCGCCGTCGAGACGAGGTACGGGCCGGCATCGGGAGTGATCAACTCGGCGATCGCGTCGACGTCGAGCAGCCCGCGCCGTGCCTTCCAGGTGCGGAACGTGACGCCGGAGAACACCGCCGCCGCGCCCAGCTCGGCGCGCACGACGTGCGCCACGGTGTCGCAGACCAGCTCGCGCCCGGGCGCGACGAGCAGCCGTACGCCGAGCTGGTTGCCGAGCGAGCCGGTCGGCACGAACAGCCCTGCTTGGAAACCCAGTAGCCCAGCAACTTCTTTTTCGAGGGCGTTGACTTCGGGATCCTCGCCGTAGACGTCGTCGCCGACCTCGGCCTCGGCGATCGCCCGACGCATGCCCGGCGTCGGCCGCGTGACCGTCTCGCTGCGCAGATCGATTGGCCCATTCATGCGCCGCGCCGGCGCCGGTCGGCGACGAGACGTTCGGCGACGCGGAACGCCAGCTCGAGCGACTGCTCGATGTTCAGGCGCGGATCGCAGACCGTCTCGTAGCGACGCAACAGGTCGGCGGACGTCAGCTCGGCCGTGCCGCCGATGCACTCGGTCACGTCGTCGCCGGTCAGCTCGACGTGCAGGCCCCCCGGGTGCGTGCCGAGCGCCGCGTGCACGTCGAAGAACCCGTCGACCTCGTCGATGATGCGGTCGAGGTGGCGGGTCTTGACGCCCTGCGCGGTCTCCTCGGTGTTGCCGTGCATCGGGTCGCAGTGCCACACCACCAGATGCCCGGTCGACTGGACCTTCTCGATGATGGGCGGCAACGCGTCGCGCACCTTGTCGTTGCCCATCCGGCTGATCAGCGTCAGACGCCCGGGCGTGCCGTGCGGGTCGAGGCGATGCACGAGCTCGGCCGCGAACTCCGGCGTCGTGGTCGGCCCGAGCTTCACCCCGATCGGGTTGGCGATCCGCGAGACGAAGTCGATGTGCGCGCCGTCCAGCTGACGCGTCCGCTCGCCGACCCAGACGAAGTGGCCGGACAGGTCGTAGGCGAGGTCGCCCTCGACCCGCGTGAGCGCGCGCTCGTAGTCGAGGATCAGCGACTCGTGGCTCGCGTAGAGCTCGACGGATTCCAGCGCGCTGTCGTGCACCCCGCAGGCGTGCATGAAGCGCACGGCGCGGTCGATCTCACCGGCCAGCGCCTCGTAGCGCGAACCGGTCTCGGTGGTGCGCGCGAACGCGGTGTTCCACGAGTGGACGCGGTCGAGCGAGGCCAGCCCGCCGCCGGCGTAGGCCCGCAGCAGGTTCAGCGTGGACGCCGCCGTGGAGTACGCGCGCAGGATGCGTCGCGCGTCGGGGGTGCGGTCACCGGATTGGTCGTTGACCATGTCGCCCCGGTAGGACGGTCGCCCGCTGGCGTCCAGGTGCGCGGATCGCGGCTTCGCGTACTGCCCGGCGATCCGTCCGAGCTTCACCACCGGCATCGAGGCGCCGTAGGTCAGCACGACCGCCATCTGCAGCAGGACGCGCACCTTTCCGGCGATGTCGCCCTGCGAGCTGGTGGCGAACGTCTCGGCGCAGTCGCCACCCTGCAGCAGGAACGCCTCTCCACGCGCAACCGCCGCCAGGCGCTCGCGCAGCTGGTCGACCTCGCTGGCCACCACGAGCGGCGGCATGCCCGCGAGCGTGCTGGAGGCCTCACGCAGGACGTCCTGGTCGGCCCACTCGGGCTGCTGGGCGGCCGGCAGGTCACGCCACGCGTCGAGGCCTAGTTCGGCGGGGGTTGACTGGCCGGTAGGCGCTGTCGACGTCACGAATCACAGGGTAGGCGAGGCGCAAAGCCGTTAGCGCACCTGGCACCATCGGGGCCCATGACGAGCCTGACGGTCGCGCCGGGCGTGGTCGAGGCGTTCGGCGGTCTGCGCATCGTCGCGATCACAGCCTCAGGCATCGACAACCGATCGGCGTGGCCGGAGGTGAGCGCCCGCCTGGACGACCTCGAACGCGCGGTCGCGGACGGGCGCTGGACGCCGCTCGGCGACGACCATCCGGCGATCGCCAGCTGGCATGCCGCGTACCGGCACTTCGGCACAAACCCTCGGCGGCAGCGGCCGAGCGTCGACGCGCTGACCCGGCGTCTCGCGCGCACCGGGCACCTGCCGCGGATCGGCTCGGCGGTCGACTCCTACAACCTCGTGTCGGTCACGCATGCCGTGCCGGCAGGCGCATTCGACCTGGATCGGGTCGAGGGCCACATCACGATCCGGTTCGCCGAGGACGGCGACACGTTCGTCCCGCTCGGCGAGCCGGACGAGGTCGAGCAACCGCACCCGGGCGAGGTCGTCTACGCCGATGACGCGAGCGTGCTCACCCGGCACTGGAACCACCGCGACGCCGACCGGACGAAGGTGACGCCCGCGTCGCGACGCGTCCTGTTCATACTGGAGACGGTCGACGCGGCACACCACGCCGCGGTCTCGGCGGCTGCCGACGAGCTGGCCGCTTTGCTGGCCCCGCATGCCGAGGCCGTCACGGCGGAGATACTCGACGCGGCGAGCGCCGCTGCCCACCGCGGCACCTGACGGCGCGTCTCGGGCGCGCCGCGCAATCCGGCGCCGCTGGTGGGGCCAAGTCGGGGCGTCAGCCGAAGAAGACCTCGGCCTCGGTGTAGCGCTCTGGCTGCACCGTCTTGAGCAGGGTCGTCGCGTCCGCGAGCGGGACGCGCGCGATCTCGGTGCCGCGCAGCGAGACCATCTTTCCCCAGTCGCCGTCGTGCACGGCGTCGATGGCCTGCAACCCGAACCGGGTGGCCAGCACGCGGTCGAACGCCGTGGGCGTACCGCCACGCTGGATGTGGCCGAGCACGGTCGTGCGCGCCTCCTTGCCGGTGCGCTTCTCGATCTCCGACGCGAGCCAGTCGCCGATGCCGCCGAGGCGCACGTGGCCGAACGCGTCCACGCCGCGGTCGTACAGGATGTTCTCGCCGCCGTCCGGAGTCGCGCCCTCGGCCGCCACGATGATCGGCGCGTAATGCGACTGGAAGCGGCTCTCGACATAGGCACACACCCGCTCGATCGAGAACGGCTGCTCCGGGATGAGGATGACGTTGGCGCCGCCCGCGATGCCGGCGTGCAGTGCGATCCAGCCGGCGTGCCGGCCCATGACCTCGACGATCAGTGCCCGGTGATGCGACTCGGCCGTCGTGTGCAGGCGGTCGATCGCCTCCATCGCGATGTTGAGCGCGGTGTCGAAGCCGAACGTGTAATCGGTGGCGTTGAGGTCGTTGTCGATCGTCTTCGGCACGCCCACCACGTTGACGCCGAGGTCGTGCAACCTGGTCGCCACACCGAGCGTGTCCTCGCCGCCGATGGCGATCAGCGCGTCGACGCCGAGCTCATGCAGGTTCTCGCGGATCCGGTCGACTCCCCCGTCGACCTTGAACGGGTTCGTGCGCGACGAGCCGAGGATCGTTCCGCCGCGTGGCAGGATGCCGCGCACCTCCGGAATGCCCAGCGGCCTCGTCAGATTCTCCAGCGGGCCCTTCCAGCCGTCGCGGAACCCGACCATCTCGTAGCCGTAGATCCCGACACCCTTGCGAACGACTGCGCGGATGACCGCGTTCAGGCCAGGGCAGTCCCCGCCGCCCGTGAGCACTCCGACCCGCATCCCCGCTCCTCTCGTCGCCCCGCCGCGGGGAGCCTATCCGGGGCCTACCTGTCGGGATCCGGCACCGGGGGACGCGACAGCCTGCAACGCCCGCCAACGTGCAAGGTTGTGCCGGGCGTCGGCGAGAGCGTCGTGCTGGTCGGCGGGCGCTTCGGGCAACGGCGGGCAGCCCGCGTCCTCCCACCGCTGGCGCAGTTCGTGCGTGAACCGCGGGATCGCCCGTGGCAGGGCTCGCATGTCGCCCCAAAGCTGCGCGAGCGCCACGTGGTCGTATGCCGACATCCACGCCCACAGCTCGATCGGCTCGCCCGGCCCGGCCAGGAAGGCGAGCAGGTCCGCCCGGATCTGCTCCATGCTGCGCCACGCGGGATCAGCCGGCGGCGGCAGCTGTGACAGCACGTTACGGCGCACCCAGCCGATCGCCCGGCTGGCGTCGAACTCGGTCGACACGGCGTAGAACTCGCGCCCGGCCTCGTCGACGACTCCGATGGAGACGAGGTCGATCGTGTGGCCGTCCTCGATGAACTCGCAGTCGTAAAAGAACCGCAAGCTAACTCATCCCACCCTGTTTCATCCCGCCTTGTGCGGATCCGCGTCCCCACCACTCGCTGCGCTCGGGTGGATCCGCGGCTCCGCTCCGCGCCTTCGGCGCGGGCCGCGTGGCGGCGGCGGGGCTCTTCGCGCGAGCGCTCATCGCCTCTCGGGCGGGATCGGCGACTCCCGTCGCGCTTTCTGCGGGGCTCTTCGCGCCTGCGCTCATTGCTTAACTGGCTCGTTCGGTCGGGACGCGGTCGCCCGCTTCGCGCAACTCGGCCTTGACGCGACTCGAGTTCGCCCCGAACGCGCGGGGACTGCCCTGCGCGGCCTTGACCTTCGCCGCGTACACGTCGACGTACTCCTGCCCGGACAGCTGCATGAGCTCGTACATGATCTCGTCGGTCATCGAGCGCTCGACGAACCGGTCGCCGGCCATGCCCTCGTAGCGGGAGAAGTCGAGCGGCTTGCCGAAGCGCACGCCCGGCCGGGGCCGCAGCCTGGGGAACCTGCGGCCGGTCGGCTGGATCTTGTCGGTATCGACCATGACGCACGGGATCACCGGCACGCCGGCTTCGAGCGCCATGCGCGCGACACCCGTCTTGCCGCGGTACAGCCGGCCGTCCGGCGAACGGGTGCCCTCGGGGTAGATGCCGAGCACCGCACCCTGCTTGAGCAGGCGCACCCCGGTGTTGAGCGCCGCGCGCGACGCGTCGGCGTCGGATCGGTCGATCGGCACCTGGCCGACCCCGGCGAAGAACTTTCGGGAGAGCCAGCCCTTGAGACCCGGTGTGGTGAAGTACTCCGCCTTCGCGAGGAACGTGACCTTGCGCGGCACCATCAGCGGCATGAAGAACGAGTCGGAGAACGACAGGTGGTTGCTCGCGAGGATCGCCGGCCCGCGCGCCGGTACGTGCTCGATCCCCTCGGTCCACGGTCGCCAGATCGCTCGGAGGAGCGGACCGATGAAGACGAACTTCATCAGCCAGTAGCCCACCGAAGTTCCTCCTCTTCGCGCTGCGCGCGAGTGCCAGTCCGGTACGTCCGGTAAGTCCTGCCCACAACGGTCTGCCGGGCGGTTCTGCGGCCCCGATACCTGTAATGCCTTGCCGCAGACAGTAGTGCTGGTGTGGACGCCGGTCCACCGAGGCTGCTCGCAGAACACGGGCTTCGGCGGGCATGATGGGAGGCTCACGAAGCGAGGTGGCAGCGTGCCAGTCCTACCCGGTGCCGAGCCGTACTCCGCCGACGGCGGTGCGGTGGGCGTCTTCGTTTGTCACGGATTCACCGGGACGCCGCAGAGCCTGCGCCCGTGGGCCGAGCATCTGGCGGGGGCGGGCTACACGGTCCGGCTGCCGCGGCTGCCGGGTCACGGCACGACCTGGCAGGAGCTCAACGCCACCCGCTGGCAGGACTGGTACGCCGAGGTCGAGCGCGCGCACGCCGAGCTCGCCGGCCGCTGCGAGAAGGTGTTCGCCGTCGGGTTGTCGATGGGCGCCACGCTCGCGACCAGGCTCGCCGAGGAGAAGGGCGACGCGGTCGCCGGCCTCGTGTTCGTCAATCCGTCCTATGGCACCGAGCGATTCGATGCCCGTTTCGCGAAGTACATCGGTTGGGCGGTGAAGTCGCGTCCCGGCATCGGCAGCGACATCAAGAAGGCCGGCGCGGTCGAGCTCGCCTACGACCGCACCCCGGTCCGGGCGTTCGCGTCGTTGCAGCTGCTGTGGCAGGTCGTCGTGGACGACTTCTCGCGCATCACGGCACCGGTGCTCATGTTCCGCAGCAAGGACGATCACGTGGTCGAGCCGCTGTCCGGGCGCCTGCTGCGAGCGGGCGCGACGAACACGACCGTGCGCGAGGTGATCCTCGACGACAGCTATCACGTCGCCACCCTCGACAACGACGCGCAGACGATCTTCGACGGCAGCGTGGCGTTCATCCGCGAGCACACCGGCGCGGTCGCGCCCGCCTCGTGACCGATCCGATGAAGCCGTCCTTGCCCGGCGAGACGCCACGTCGCGACAACGGCCTCAGCGCCGCGAGCTACGTCCCGCTCGCGGACGTCGACCCGGACGTCGGCGATCATCTGCTGAGCGCGCTGCGCCGAGCGCGAATCGCGGCGTATCTGGAGCCGGCGGCCGAGGCGGACCGGCAGCGACTCTACGTCGCGACGGGCGACCGCGCCGACGCCCGCACCATCGTCCAGGTCGCTGCGCGGGCCGACGGCGAGTCCGCGATGCGCCCGCCGGACCTGCTCGACGGAGTCGACACCAACGCCGAGTTCTCGGCGCTGATCGCCGACTGGCACGTCGACACGATCAGTGCGGTCCGGGCAGCCGAACGCGACCTGACTCGCGAGGACGCCGAGTGGCGCGCCCGGATCGAGCCCGGCTTCACCGATGCGTCGGCCGAGGACGACGAGGAGCATTACATCCCACCGCCGCCGCCGCCGCTGCCGCGGCTGTCCGGTGCGACGATCGGGGCGCTGCTGATCATGTCCGCGTCGATCGTCGTGCTGATCCTGGGCAGCGAGTTCGGGCTGCCGAGCGACTTCAGCTTCCTGGCCGGTGTCGCCGGCGTCCTTGTCGGCGCGGGCATCCTGCTCATGCGGCTGCGCGAACGCCCGCCC
>DASXRA010000364.1:0-4428 GCA_036506855.1 Jatrophihabitantaceae bacterium | reverse complement strand
CACCGCCCAGCCGGCGGCGTAGTCGCGGTGATAAGCCAGCTCCTTGACGCCCTTCGCGGCAATCGCGGCCAGCACCGGGTCGGGGGAGTCGACGAGCCGTGTGACGATCGCGAGGCGCCACGTCGAGAAGACGAGCAGCCGGACGATCTCGTGCGCGAAGTCGCCGCGCGGTAGCTCGGCGAGTCGGACGTTGCGGAACTCGTGCTCGTCGCGCAGGTACGCGAGCGTGTCCTCGGTGCCGCTGCCGCTTGCCTGGGCCGAGCGGGACAGCAGCAGGCGTGCCTGCCCGAGCAGGTCAAGCGCGATGTTCGCGAGCGCCACCTCGTCCTCGAGCTCGGGGGCGTTCGTGCACCACTCCGCCAGCCGGTGCGACATGATCAGCGCGTCGTCACCGAGCATCAGGCAGTGGGTCGCCAAGCTGTCGCGATCCATACCTGGGGGTACGGTCGTGTCGATTCCGGCGAGCGGGTCGTCGAATCCGGTGCCGAACGCCCAGTGCGTGTGGTCGTTCTCCTCGGTGATCGCCTCGTAGGCGTTGTCAAAAGGCATGTCAGATGTGCGGGACGTCGTCGGGGATCTCGTAGAAGGTGGGGTGCCGGTAGACCTTGTCGCCGCTGGGCGCGAAGAACGGATCCTTCTCGTCCGGGCTGGACGCCGTGATCGCGTCCGAGCGCACGACCCAGATGCTCACGCCCTCGTTGCGCCGGGTGTAGAGATCGCGGGCGTTGTGCAGCGCCATGTCGGCGTCGGCGGCGTGCAGCGATCCGACGTGCACATGGTTCAGCCCCCGCTTGCCGCGTAAGAAGACTTCGAACAACGGCCAATTTGCGTTCACGCGTGCTGCCCTCCTTGCCGATCGCGCAACATCCGGCTGTCTGAGGCTGCCAAATGTTGCTCGATCGGGTGCTTGGCGGCGTGGGCCATGGCTGCTTCGCGGACCCAGGCGCCCTCGTCGTGGGCGCGGCGGCGCTGGGCGATGCGCTCGGTGTTGCACGGACCGTCGCCGCTGATCACGCGCTTAAACTCGGCCCAGTCGGGCTGGCCGAAGTCGTGGGCCCCGCGCACCTCGTTCCAGCGGAGCTCGGGATCCGGCAGCGTGACGCCGAGCGCCTCGGCCTGCGGCACCGTCATGTCGACGAACCGCTGGCGCAGCTCGTCGTTGGTGTGCCGCTTGATCCGCCACTGCATCGACTGCGCGGTGTTGGGCGAGTCGGCGTCCGGCGGGCCGAACATCATCAGCGACGGCCACCACCACCGATTCGTCGCGTCCTGCACCATGTCGCGCTGCGCGTCGGTGCCGCGCATCATCGTCATCAACAGCTCGTAGCCCTGCCGCTGGTGGAACGACTCCTCCTTGCAGATCCGGATCATCGCCCGCGCATACGGTCCGAACGACGAGCGGCACAGCGGAACCTGGTTGCAGATCGCCGCGCCGTCGACCAGCCAGCCGATGACGCCGACGTCGGCGAAGGTCAGCGTCGGGTAGTTGAAGATGGACGAGTATTTCTGCTTGCCCTCGATCAGGCGTTGCGTCAGGTCGGCGCGGTCGACGCCGAGCGTCTCGGTCGCGGAGTACAGGTACAGCCCGTGGCCGGCCTCGTCCTGCACCTTGGCGAGCAGAATCGCCTTACGCCGCAGGGACGGCGCGCGCGTCAGCCAGTTGCCCTCGGGCTGCATGCCGATGATCTCGGAGTGCGCGTGCTGTGCGATCTGGCGGATCATCGTCTTGCGATAGGCGTCGGGCATCCAGTCCCGGGGCTCGATCCGCTGGTCGGCGCCGATGGTCTGCTCGAACTGCTCTTCCAGCATCTCGCTCATTCGACCTCCTCCGGACCACTCGTTCCGCTCAGGCCCGTCATCGGTCGACTCCGCTCCTACCGTCGCGGACTGTGCTACCTGGCTCTTCGCGCGAGCGCTCATCGCGGACCAGGGTCAACACGTCATACCTAGCGACCGATTCGCCATTCTGGTTGGTTACGTCGGCGTCCCAGCGCACTTCGCCGTAGCCGGCGTCCTCGCGCGGGGTGATCTGCTTGGCCGTCAACGTGACGGTCAGCGAGTCGCCGGGGTTGACCGGGGTCAGGAACCGCAGGTTCTCCAGGCCGTAGTTGGCCAGCACCGGTCCGGGTGCCGGGTCGACGAACAGCCCGGCGGCGAACGACACGATCAGGTAGCCATGCGCGACCCGCCCGTCGAAGAACGGGTTGGCGCGAGCCGCCTCCTCGTCCATGTGCGCGTAGAACGTGTCGCCGGTGAACTCCGCGAAGTGCTCGATGTCAGCGAGGGTCACGTCCCGCGGTCCGGCCACCACGCAGTCGCCGATGCGCAACTCGGCAAGGGACTTCCGGAACGGGTGGACGCCCTCCGTGCGCGCGGCGCCGGCAACCCAGCGGTTCGTGACGGCGGTCAAAACTCGCGGCGAGGCCTGCACGGCCGTGCGCTGCATGTGGTGCAACACGCCCCGGATGCCACCCATCTCCTCACCGCCGCCCGCGCGCCCGGGACCGCCGTGCACGAGCATGGGCAGCGGGGAGCCGTGCCCGGTCGACTCGCCGGCGTCGTCGCGGTCGAGGACGAGCAGGCGCCCGTGCCACGGCGCTACGCCGAGCACGACGGACCGGGCGAAGTCGACGTCGGCGGTGACCACCGAGCCCACCAGGCTGCCGGCGCCGCGCGCGGCCAAGTCGATGGCTTGCGCCGTCGACGAGTACGGGATGAGCGTGCTGACCGGCCCGAACGCCTCGACCTGATGCGGCTCGGCGCGATCGGCATTGTCCATACGCAGCAGTACGGGCGACAGGAACGCGCCACGCTCGGCATCGGCGTCGATCACCTCGACGTGATCAGGGTCGCCGAACACGGCGCGGCCGGCGTCGAGCAATGCCTTGAGCGAACGGCGAACCTCGTCGCGCTGGTCGAGGCTGGCCAGCGCGCCCATGCGCACGTCGGCGTTCGCCGGGTTGCCGACCGTGACCTTCGCCAGCCGGGCGGCGGCCGCCTCGGCCACGGCGTCCGTCAGGGTAGTGGGCACGAGAGCCCGGCGGATCGCCGTGCATTTCTGCCCGGCCTTGACGGTCATCTCGGTGACGAGCGCCTTGACGTACAGGTCGAACTCCGGCGTGCCGGGCGCCGCGTCCGGGCCGAGGATCGAGCAGTTCAGCGAATCGGCCTCGGCGTTGAACCGGACCGAACCCGCCACGACCGCCGGATGGGTGCGCAGCCGCTGCGCGGTGGACGCCGAGCCGGTGAACGCGACGAGATCCTGCTCGGTCAGGTGGTCGAGCAGGTCGCCCGCGCTGCCGCATACGAGCTGCAAGGCGCCCTCCGGCAGCAATCCCGAGTCGACGATCAGCGAGACCAGCCGCTCGGTGAGGAACGCCGTCGGCGACGCCGGCTTGATCAGCGACGGCATGCCCGCGAGGAAGGCGGGCGCGAACTTCTCCAGCGGCCCCCAGACGGGGAAGTTGAACGCGTTGATCTGCACTGCCACCCCGTGCAGGGGCGTGTAGATGTGCTGGCCCATGAACGTGGCGCCTTTGCCGAGCGGTTCGACGTCACCGTCGACGTAGACCGTGTCGTTCGGCATCTCGCGGCGTCCCTTGCTGCCATAGCTGAACAGCACGCCGATGCCGCCGTCGACGTCGAACTTCGAATCACCCAGCGTGGCGCCGGTGCGCGCCGACAACGCGTAGAGGTCGTCGCGATGCTCGCGCAGATACGAGGCGAGGGCCTTGAGCAAGGCGGCCCGCTGGTGGAACGTCAGCTCGCGCAACGCGCTGCCACCGGTCTGCCGCCCGTAGGCCAACGCGCCACCCATGTCGACGCCGACGGACGAGATGCGGGTGATCTCAGCACTCGTCACGGCGTCGTACAGCGGCCGTCCTTCGTCGGACGCGGTGAACCAGCTTCCGCTGACGTAGCTGCGCAGCATCAGACCTCCTCCAGCAACATGGCGACACCCTGGCCGACGCCCACGCACAGTGTCGAGAGGCCGCGCGATACACCTTCGCGTTCCATACGCCCGAGTATGGTCACGACGAGGCGCGCGCCCGAGCAACCCAGCGGGTGACCGAGCGCGATCGCGCCGCCGTCGCGGTTCACCACGTCCTCGTCGAGGCCGAGGCGTCGCATGACCGCGAGGCTCTGCGCGGCGAACGCCTCGTTCAGCTCGACCGCGCCGATCTCGGCGAGGTCCCACTTGGCCCGGGCGAGGGCTTTCTGCGTCGCGGGCACCGGGCCGAGGCCCATCAGGTGCGGCTGGACGCCCGCGCTCGCACTGGTGACGACGCGTGCCCGTGGCGTGAGCCCGTGCCGCGAGACCGCCTCCTCGCTCGCCACGACGATCGCGGCCGCGCCGTCGGACAGCGGCGAGGACGAGCCGGCCGTGACGATTCCGCCCGCACGGAAGGCCGGCCGCAGACTGGCCAG
>DASXRA010000363.1:0-4556 GCA_036506855.1 Jatrophihabitantaceae bacterium | reverse complement strand
TGGTGCCCGGGCCGGACATGTTGTTCGTGCTGGGTTGCGGGATGCGAGCCGGGCCGCGAGCGGCGCTGCTCGCGACGTGTGGTGTCGCGACGAGCGAGACGATCCACGTAGCGCTGGCGGCAGCCGGCCTGACCGCGCTGTTCGTGGCGGTGCCGGCGGCGTTCGCGGTCGTGCGCGTGGCCGGTGCGGCGTACCTGATCTACCTGGGCGTGCAGGCGATCCGCAGTCGTCACAGCAGGTTCGACGTCGACGGTGCCGCGCCGGCCGGGATGAGTGGCCGGCAGGCGTTCGCCCGTGGCTGCATGACGAACCTGCTCAATCCCAAGATGGTCACGTTCACGATCGCGATGCTGCCTCAGTTCGTCCGGCCGGAGCTCGGTCACGTGTGGGCGCAGTTCGCCGTGCTCGGCGTCGTACTCGTGATCTTCGAGTTCTTGGTCGACGGCACCGTCGGCGTGCTCGCCGGCCGGATCGGCGCCTGGCTGCGCCGGCGGCACGCCGTACGACGCGGGCTCGACGTGGCCGCGGGCGGCATCTTCATCGGCCTCGGCGTCCGCCTCGCCGTCGAGAAGTGACGTCGTTGGCGCCGATGACGACCGTCGCGCTGATGTCCGCGGACGTCGCGATCCGGGCGTCCAGACCGTCACGTGTGAAGATCGCCGCCGCCCGTGACGCCTGACGCTCGCTGGACTCGACGAGGACGTGGCCGCCCGGTGCCAGCCAGGTGGTGGCGCCGGCGCTGATCCGGCGTAGGACGGCGAGGCCGTCGTCGCCGCCGTCGAGGGCGACGCGCGGTTCGTGGTCGCGGGCCTCGGGCGGCATCGTGGCGATCTCGGCGGTCGGGACGTACGGGACGTTCGCGAGCAGGACGTCGACCCGGCCGCGCAACGGCGGCGGCAGTGCGTCGTACAGGTCGCCCTCGAACACCTGCCCGCCGGCCGGTACGACGTTGCGCCGGGCGCAGCGGACCGCGGTGGGTTCGATGTCGGCGGCGTACAGCTCGACGCCGGGTCGCGCGGCGGCGAGCGCGACGCCGAGCGCGCCGGAGCCGCAGCACAGGTCGACGACGACGGCTCCCGGCCGGGCCAGCGCCGCGGCCCGGTCGACGAGGAACTCGGTGCGACGACGCGGCACGAACACACCCGGCTCGACGGCGATCCGCAGGCCACCGAACTCCGCCCAGCCGAGGACGTACTCCAGGGGCTCGCCGGCGACCCGGCGTTCGAGCAGCGTGCCGAGCTCTGCCGGCGAGGCTGCCGTTGCCAGGAGCAACCGTGCCTCGTCCTCGGCGAACACGCAGCCGGCCGAACGCAGCGTGGCGACGACGGCGGACTCAGGGGGAAACGACATGACGGACAAGGCAGCCTCTCGGGGTTTCCGAACCTTACCGCGTGGGCTGGCAGCGTCCGCGATGCACGTGACGACCGGAGGAGGTGAGACCCATTTCCGCAGTGTCAGGCTGGGTGCTCCTCTCCGACGCGGCTCTGCGGATCACCCGTCACCTCGTCCGGACAGCGCCGCGGTGACGGCCGCGTAGCCGGCGAGCGGCCCTACGACGAAGAACTCGCCCAGCACCCGCGGCTGGTCGACCAGACCGCGGATCAGGGCGAACCCGGCGATCTCGGGCCCCTGTAGATAGCGATGAGGCGCGCGGTTCTCCGGGCGGGGTGAGCGTGCGCTGCGAGCGGCGGTCTGCAAATGCAAGAAAATGGTGGCATAAAAAAAGCCAGCCCTGGTATAGTTGGAAATCTCTGTCTATACGCGGAAGGCTGGCGGCTCTTTTGTTCCAAGATAACAATAACACGATCGCGGAAATGTCGTCAAGCAAAGCAGACGAACTCGCCAACGAGCAGGTCTACGTGACGAGGTTGTACGAGCGGCTGGATGCGCTGCGCGCCGCGACGGCGCAACGGCTGGCCGCGGTGCGTCTCGGTCCGACAGCCGAGAACGACCAGGCGTGGTCGGAGCGCGAGTCGTTCGCCGGGATGTACCAGGACCGCGCAGCGGAACTTGCGGCTGCCGAGCGTCACCTGTGCTTCGGCCGGCTGGATCTCGACGACGGTGAACGGATGTACGTCGGCCGGCTCGGCCTGCGCAGTGACGAGCGCGACCAGCTGCTGGTCGACTGGCGCGCGCCCGCATCACAACCGTTCTACCGGGCCACTCCCCTGCAGCGGTACGGCGTCACCCGTCGCCGGCACCTGCAGACCGTGGCCCGGAAGGTCGTGGACCTGGACGACGACGTGCTCGACCTGGACGCCGTCGACGAGACCCACCTGGCCGGTGAGGCGGCACTGCTGGCGTCGCTACGGCACGGCCGCACCGGCCGGATGAGCGACATCGTCGCGACCATCCAGGCCGACCAGGACCGCATCATCCGCGACGGCCTGAAGGGAATTCTCGTCGTCGAGGGCGGGCCGGGCACCGGCAAGACCGTCGTCGCGCTGCACCGTGCCGCCTACCTGCTGTACACCTACCGGAACGAGCTCGCGCGGCGCGGAATTCTGGTCATCGGCCCGAACGACACCTTCATGCGGTACATCGACCAGGTCCTGCCGTCGCTCGGCGAGAACGACGTCGCGCTCGCGACGATCGGCTCACTGTTCCCCGGCGTGGACGCCCGCGCGCTGGAATCATCGCAGGCAGCGCGGATCAAAGGCGATGCCAAGATGGCCGGCGTCCTCGAGCGGGCCGTCGCCGGCCTGCAGCAGGTCCCGGGCAGGACCGTCGAGATCACGATCGACGGCGCGACCTACCGGCTGACGCCGCGGGCCTGCCGGCTGGCCCGGGACAAGGCCAGGCGCGCACGTGACTCCTTCACCCGGGCGCCGCTCACGCACAACAAGGCGCGGCGGATCTTCGTCGACGCCATGCTGGACGAGCTGGCTCGGCAGAGTGTCCGCCAGCTCGGCGGCAGCCGGATCCTGGCGGGCGAGGAGGAGGACCTGCGTGCAGAGCTGGCCGGCGAGCCGGCGATCCGCCGCGCGCTCGACGCGCTCTGGCCCGAGGTCACGCCTGAGCAGCTGCTCACACTGCTCTACCGCGAGCCCGAGCGGCTCGATCTCACCGACGACGAACGCGCCGCGGTCGCCAGGACGTCCGGCCCGGCATCGTGGACCCCGGCCGACGTACCCCTGCTCGACGAGCTGGCGGAGCTGCTCGGCGGCCTGGAGGCGACCGCGCGGGCCGCTGCCGCGCGGCGTGCCGAGGAGGCGGCCGAGCGCGCCGAGGCGATCCAGTACGCGGCGGACGTCGTGGACAAGCTCGTTCAGGACGAGGCCATCGTCGTACCGGTGCTCGAGGCCGGGACGTTCGCGACCTGGGTCGCGGGCGGGTACGCCGAACGCGGGCCGCGCGGATCCCTGGCCGAGCGCGCGCTGCGGGACCGGGAGTGGACGTACGGGCACGTGGTGGTGGACGAGGCGCAGGAGCTGTCCGCGATGGCGTGGCGGATGCTGACGCGGCGCTGCCCGGCACGCTCGATGACGGTCGTCGGCGACCTGGCCCAGACCGGCGCAGCAGGTGGCGCCGACTCGTGGGCACAGGTGCTCGACTCGCTCGCGGCCAGTCGCTGGCGGACCGCGCGGCTGACGGTGAACTACCGCACCCCGAAGCCGGCGATGGCGCTGGCCGCAGCGCTCTTGCCGTCCGGTGTCGAGCCGCCGGTCTCGGTGCGCGACTCCGAGGAGCAGCCCTGGCGCGGGCAGGACGCCGAGCTGGCGGAGTTGGTACGGCGCGAGGCCGAGCTGATCGGCACCGGCCGGGTGGCCGTCATCGCGCCGGCCGCCCGGATCGCCGAGACTGCCGCCGCACTCGGTCTCGAGCCCGGACCGGATCTGGACGCGCCGGTGGCGGTGCTCACGCCGGAGCAGGCGAAGGGGCTCGAGTTCGACTCCGTGGTCGTCGTCGACCCGGACGGGATCGAGCAGGCGTCACCGCGCGGCCGGGCGGACCTGTACGTCGCCCTGACGCGGACCACCCGCCGGCTCGGACTCGTCGTCACCGGGTCGTGAGCGCGCCGCCGTTGACGTCAGGCCCTGCCCGGTGATGTGCCGGGCGCCGGGCGAGGCGAGGAAGCACACGGCCTCGGCGATGTCGGCCGGCACACCTTCGCGCTTGTTCCTGGTCGCCTCGAGCAACGCGGTACGACGCTCGTCGGTCCTCCGGCCGCAGAAGAACTCCGTGCCGGCGACGCGGTGCTGACCCGGGAGTCGGACCTGCTGTCGTCCCTGCCGGCCAGGGAGCGCGCCGTGCTCGCCGGGCACCTGCAGCGGTTGCTGGACGACGTCCGGCGGCGGATCTGACGCCGGGACGCCCGCGGAGTCCGGTGAATCCGGCGACGCTCAGGAACTACGAGGCGCCGCCGTCAAGAAGTTCTTTGAGCCGCCGGTAGCTCGCCGGCGCGCCCTTGGCTGCCATCAGACGCACCATGGGTGCCAGGGCTGCGGCGACCCCGTGGCTGTCGAAGTCCAGGCTGAACGTGGCATGGCAACGATCGCTGCCAAGTGGCTCGACGGTGACCGTCGCACGTGGACGGATCGGTCCGTCGACACCAC
>DASXRA010000362.1:0-3875 GCA_036506855.1 Jatrophihabitantaceae bacterium | reverse complement strand
CCGGCGCGGTGCCGATCTCGCTGCCGGACCTCGGCAGTGCGACGTGGCGCTCGGCGCCGGAATCGCCGGAGGCGGCTCCCGCCTTCGACGACTCCGTCTGGGCGAACGCGGACAAGACCACGACGAACAGCACGACCAAACCGCCGGCCGGACAGCCGGTGCTGACCGCTGACGACTACGGCTTCCACCAGGGCGATGCCTGGTACCGCGGCCGGTACACCGGCTCGTCCACTGCCAGCACGGTGTCACTGCGCTACGGCGGCGGTGGAGCGGGCCTGTTGCAGGCTTGGTTGGACGGCACCTACCTCGGCCAGGATGTCGTGCCGAACGCCGTCGCCTCGCCCGCGACCACGGCCACCGCAAAGTTCACGATTCCGGAGGCGCTGCGCACCGGCGATCACGTGTTGTCGGTGATGGTGCGCAACGACGGCCACAACGAGGACGGCGGGGTCAACGACGCGCAGAAGGAAGGCCGAGGGCTGATCTCGGTCACCATGAGCGACGCCTCGTCGGCCACCGTCCCAACCGCGATTGCCTGGAAAATACAGGGGAATCTCGGTGGCGAGGCGATCGCCGACACCACGCGCGGCGTGACGAACGCCGGCGGGCTGTACGGCGAACGGCACGGCTGGCACCTTCCCGGCTACCCGGACTCGTCGTGGACCACGGCGACGGTTCCGGTAAGCGGTGCCCCCGCCGGCACGTCCTGGTACCGCACGACGTTCGGCCTGAACATCCCCGCGGCCGACGACGCGTCGTTGGGCATCACGATCGGCGATCCGACGACCCCCCGATCTGCGGCGAACTACCGAGCGCTCATCTACATCAACGGGTGGAACGTCGGGCAGTACATCGCCAACGTCGGGCCGCAGCACACGTTCGTCGTGCCCAACGGCGTCCTCGACCCGCACGGTTCGAACACGCTCGCCATAGCGGTCACCAGCGACGGCGGCCCGGGCAACGGGCTGGAGTCGGTGCGGCTGACCGATCTCGGCACCGTGCGCGGCGGCGTCCCGGTCGCGATGGACTCCTCGCCGGGATGGAACGCGCAGACCTGGGGCGACCCGGCCGTCCCGGCGCGGGTCAGCCTCGACCACCTGTCGAGCGACGCCGCCAACCCGGCGCGTGGCGGCGACGTCATCACCGTCACCGGAGCAGTGCACAACGACGCCGGCGGACCTGCGAGCGACGTCTCGGCATCGCTGCACGCCCCGGCCGGCTGGACGGTGGCGCCGAGCGATCCGGTAGTGGTGCCGTCACTCGCGTCGGGTGCGACGCAGACGCTGCGGTGGCAGGTGACCGTGCCAGCCGACGCAGCCACGGCCACCTACCAGCTCGCGGCGGCCGCGACCTACATGCAGGACGGCAAGGCGGGCACCACCGGCGCGACGACGAACGTCGTGGTGCGCCGGACCGGCGACCTGTGGGTCAGTGACCTGCCGTTCGTCTCGGCCACGAACGGTTTCGGCCCGGTCGAGCGCGACACGAACGTCGGCGGCAGCGGATTGGGCGACGGCACGCCGCTCGCGATCCGCGGCGTCCCTTACGCGAAGGGTCTCGGCACGAACTCCGTCAGCAGCGTGGTGATCGACCTCGGCGGCACCTGCTCATCGTTCGCGAGCGATGTCGGCATCGATGACCTCGCCGGCGGACGGGGCACGGTGACGTTCACCGTTGTCGCCGACGGCAACGTCGTCGCGAGCACCGGGGTCATGACCGGCACGCAGGCCGCGCAGCACTTGACGGCCGACGTCTCCGGCGCGCATACGCTGACGCTGCAGGTGGGCGATGCCGGTGACGGCAACGGCCACGACAACGCCGACTGGGCCGGCGCGGAGCTGCACTGCGCCTAGCCGGCTGGTCACTTTTGGTCCCCCAGCGTCATATAGCCCACTGGGCGACCAAAACCGAGCGAAGCGCGGCCGCTCAGCGGGCGGCGCGCCAGCCTCCGGGGCCCACCGTCAGGTGGCGGCGGTGCGCGTAGGCCGGGTCGTTCCACCGGCCCGGCGTCGGCCGCTCGGCGGTGCGCTCGGACTCGCGGGAGGCACCGGCCGCGGCGGTGACGATCGCGGTGACCGCGGCGAGCTCCTCGGTGGTCGGCGACCCGTGCAGGATGCGCAGGTGCTCGCTCATAGCGGGATGTTTCCGTGCTTCTTCGGTGGTAGCGACTGCCGCTTGTTGCGCAACATGCGCAGTGACCGGATCACGTACGAGCGCGTGTGCGACGGTGGGATGACCGAGTCGACGTAGCCCCGCTCGGCGGCGATGTACGGGTTGACGAGCGTGTCCTCGTAGTCGGCCACGACCTTCGCGCGCAGCGTCTCGGGATCGGCGGCGGCCGCGAGCTCGCGCCGGTACAGGATGTTCGCCGCGCCCTGCGCGCCCATGACGGCGATCTGCGCCGTCGGCCAGGCGACGTTCATGTCGGCGCCCAGGTGCTTGGAGCCCATGACGTCGTACGCGCCGCCGAATGCCTTGCGGGTGACGATGGTGATCTTGGGGACGGTGGCCTCGGCGTAGGCGTAGATCAGCTTGGCGCCGTGGCGGATGATGCCGTTGTGCTCCTGGTCGACGCCGGGCAGGAATCCGGGCACGTCGACGAACGTGACGATCGGGATGTTGAACGCGTCGCAGGTACGGACGAAGCGGGCCGCCTTCTCCGACGCGTCGATGTCGAGGCAACCGGCGAAGTGCATCGGCTGGTTGCCGACCATGCCCACGGGGCGTCCCTCGATCCGGCCGAAGCCGACCACGATGTTCGGCGCGAAGAGGGCGTGCACTTCGAGGAACTCGCCGTCGTCGAGCACGTGCTCGATGATCTGGTGCATGTCGTAGGGCTGGTTGGCCGAGTCCGGGATGACCGTGTCTAGGAACGCGTCGTCCTCGTGGACGTCGTCCTCGACATCGGTGTCGTAGACCGGCGCGGGGTCGAGGTTGTTGCTCGGCAGGTAGGACAGCAGGGCCTTGACGTAGTTGATCGCGTCGTCCTCGTCAGAGGCGAGGTAGTGCGCGACCCCGCTGTCCGTGTTATGAGTCCGAGCTCCACCCAGTTCCTCCAGCGTGACGTCCTCGCCGGTGACCGTCTTGACGACGTCCGGGCCGGTGATGAACATCTGCGAGGTCTTGTCGACCATCACGACGAAGTCGGTCAGCGCCGGCGAGTAGACGTGCCCGCCCGCGGCAGCGCCCATGATGAGCGAGATCTGCGGGATCACGCCCGAGGCCTGCACGTTGCGGTAGAAGATCTCGCCGTACAGGCCCAGCGAGACGACGCCCTCCTGGATCCGCGCGCCGCCGCCCTCGTTGATGCCGATGACCGGGCAGCCGTTGCGCAGGGCGAAGTCCAGCACCTTGACGATCTTCTCGCCGTACACCTCGCCGAGGCTGCCGCCGAATACAGTGACGTCCTGGCTGAACACGCATACCGGACGCCCGTCGACCGTCCCGTAGCCGGTGACGACACCGTCGCCGAACGGCCTGTTGCGATCCATGCCGAACGTGGACGAGCGATGCCGCGCGAACTCGTCCAGCTCGATGAACGAGTCCTCGTCGAGCAAGATCGCGACCCGCTCGCGTGCGGTCTTCTTGCCCTTGGCGTGCTGCTTCTCGACGGCACGTTCGGAACCGGCGTGGACGGCCTCGTCGTAGCGTCGTTCGAGATCGGCCAGTTTGCCCGCTGTCGAGTGCGGGTCGAGGCCACGCGGAGCCGGCTCTGCTGCCATGGCTTGCGAGCCTATGCCATGCCTAGCCGGTCAACGGCACGAAACTCGACCTGCGAAGCCTCGCGAGCCAGGGCCACGGTTCGCGGACGCTGGCCACCTCGGCGAGCAGCCGCCGGCTCTCGCTGGTTGCCTCGTCGATCTCGATGCCGAGTT
>DASXRA010000361.1:0-15624 GCA_036506855.1 Jatrophihabitantaceae bacterium | reverse complement strand
CTCGTTGAGCGCGAGGTCGATTTCCTTGAACCTGTTCATGGGCTGACTCCTCAGACCGTCGAGACGCTCGCCGTCTCGATCACCGGACTGGAGGCGCAGCGGAGTCACTCTGATACGTCTGGTAGTCAGCGCATTACACGTCGCATCGTGACTGGACGGGCCGATGAGCGGACGCGAGAATCCTTGCGCCGCCGCCTCCCCTGATGCGGCCGGTCGGAGGAGGGCATATGACGTCGTCGGGTCCAGAAGGTCCGCAGGATCCAGATCCCTGGACGCATCCGCCGCGGCAGCCTCCACCCGACCAGCCTCCGCCCGACCAGGCTCCGCCCGACCAGCCTCCGCAGTACGGCCAGCCACCCCAGTACGGCCAGCCACCCCAGTACGGCCAGTACCCCCCGCCCCCGCAGCAGCCATACGCCGGCTACGCCGGTGGCCCGATGCCGCCCGCCGGATCCGCCTACGGGTACGGATACGCGGCGGCGCCGGTACCCGGGGGCCGGCTCGCCGGCATGGGCGCCCGGTTCGGCGGACTGCTGCTGGACGCCCTGATCTTGTCCGTCCCGATCGGGATCATCGGCGCACTCACCGGTGCGTTCCACACGTCCACGAACTGCGACCCCGGCGAGACCTGCACGAAGAGCTTCCAGTTCAGTGGCGCGTGGGGGCTGGACCTGATCGGGCTCGTCCTCGGCATCGCGTACTCGGCCTTCTTCGTCGGCACCCAGGGGCAGACCCCGGGGCACCGGGCGGCAAAGATCCGGGTCGTCGACGTCAACACCGGCGCGCTGATCGGTCCGGGGCGCGCGGCGTTGCGCTGGCTGGTCATGGGCGTGACCGGCGCGATCTGCACGCTGGGCTACTGGTCGCCGTTCTTCGACAGCCGGCGCCGACAGGGATGGCACGACAAGGCAGCGAGCTCGGTCGTCATCCCGGCCAGACCGCCGGGCTAGCGATCCGATGCCGACACGTCCGGACGCGATCGCCCGAGCCGAAGCCGCGCCGTACCGGTTAGCAGCAGCGGTAGCGCTCGCCGGCGCGATCGACGTGGTCGGTGACCCCTCGCGCACACACGTGCCGCTCTGCCCGCTGCATGCGCTCACCGGACTGTGGTGCCCGCTTTGCGGTGGCCTGCGGGCGGTGCACGCCCTGTCGCGGGGAAACGTCCAGTCCGCCCTGCACGACAACGCGATGCTGGTGCTCGCGCTGCCGGTCGTCGTCGCGCTGTGGGCGCGGTGGGCCGCCCGGACGCATACCGGTGGCGCGCGCCGGCGCTGGCCACGAGGCGTGACGCTGGCCGTCATCACCGCGCTCGCCGCATTCACCGTGCTGCGCAATCTTGCGATCGGGATGGCGCTACATCCCTGACCGACGCGAGCGTCAATCGTCCGGTTCGTGCCATTAGCACGGAGCCAGGACCCGCGGGTCAGATGTCCCGGCGTGACGGGACCGTCGGCTCTGTAGGCAAGACGCGCCGGGGAGTCAACTAACTCACAGAGCCACTACGGCGGCTAATCCAGACAAAAGGCCGACGACGTCCAGCCAGCGGCAATCCCCGAGGAGCGAACCGAGATGACGCTAGCCAGCAGAGCGGAAGCACTGTTCGCGAGCAGCCTGCAGCCCTCCGAGCGTCCGACCACCAGCCAGATCGCCGCGGCTATCCGTACCAGCCTGCGCGACCACGGCGGTTCCTGCGGCTGCGCCGAGGCGTGCGCCGCCGAGTACGGCGACCACCCCGAGACGGCCCGCGATCGGATGCGCTGGGCGCTGGCGAGTGCCGCGCAGCTCACGCCGCTGGCAGCCCGCTAAATCCTGTTCGAGCTTTCGCAAGGAGTCCGGTCATGGCACAGGTCCAGGTCCAGATCAAGAAACGTCCCGTCAAGAGCGAGCAGCCGATCGATCTGCGCACGCCGTCGGGCAAGCCGCTCCCCTACTAAGCATCAGCTGCGATCGGACGCAGCCTGCGACCGCGCTTGCGCCATCGTGGCCACGTGCGGCGGCGGGCGGAGCCGCGAGACATTCGCCGCTTCGGCGCTCAGCGGGGCCGGCCCGAGATGCCCGGCACTTGATGCCAGGACGGACAGTTCCTCGGCCGTAACTGGCTTCGAGTACAGATAACCCTGGCCCTGGCCGCAGCCCAGCGACCACAGCTCGTCGCGTTGCGCGAGCCGCTCGATTCCCTCGGCGACAACCCGTAGCCGCAATGTGTGAGCAAGCGACACGATGGCGTGTGCGAGGACGCCGTCTTCCGGATCGCCCGTTCCCAGACCGTCCACAAAGGACTTGTCGATCTTGAGCGTGTCGATCGGGAACCGGGTCAGGTAGGCCAGGCTCGTGTAACCCGTGCCGAAGTTGTCGACGGCGATCTTGACGCCCAGATCCTTCAGCACGGCGAGGCGCTCCGGCACCGTGGATCCGTCATAGACGAGGACGCTCTCGGTGAGTTCGAGCGACAGGACGCCCGCGGGCAGGTGGTGCCGGGTCAGCGCGGAGCGGACGTCGTCGACGAAGCCCGCCTCCTGCAACTGCCGGCCCGAGATGTTGACCGACACGCAGAAGTCGGCGAAGCCCTCGTCCAGCCAGATCCGTGCCTGGGCGCAGGCCTGGTCCAGCACCCATCGGCCGAGCGGAACGATGAGGCCGGTGTCTTCGGCGAAGCCGATGAAGTCGACGGGTGCCACGGGCCCTCGCGTCGGGTGCTGCCACCTGACGAGAGCCTCGGCACCCAGGATCTGTCCGGTGTCGATCGCGACGATCGGCTGGTAGTGCAGGAAGAACTCGTGCGCCTCGACGCCGTGTTGCAGCTCGGTACGCAGCGCAAGACGGTCGGTCATCTGGTCGTGCAGGCCGGCGTCGTACCGGACGAGCTGACCCTTGCCGCGGCCCTTCGCCGCATAGAGGGCGAGGTCCGCGCTGCGCATCAATCCGGGCAGGTCCATCGCGCTCGTCCCGAAGCCTGTCGTGAGGACGAGCCCGGCGCTGGCGCTGGCGAGCATTTCATCGCCCTGGACGGTGAACGGTGCACCGAACGGGGCGAGAACGCGACGCTCGAAGCCCGCAGCCTCGGTCTCGTTGGCGATGTCCTCGACCAGGATCGCGAACTCGTCGCCGCTGAGCCGGGCCACGGTCGCGCCTGCGCGCAGATTCTGCGTCATCCGGCGGGCGATGCCGACGAGCAGCTCGTCGCCGGCGGCATGGCCACGCGAGTCGTTGATGCCCTTGAAACCGTCGATGTCGATCATCACGATCACCACGAGAGTGCCCAACCTGGTTGCCCGAGCCAAGGCTTGCTCGGCGCGGTCGCGGAACAGCACGCGGTTGGGCAGGCCGGTCAGTGAGTCGTGGAATGCCTGGTGCGTGAGCTGCTGCTCGACCATCCGGCGCTCGGACACGTCGCGCATCGTCAGCACAATCCCCGCGACGCCCGGATCGCCGAGCAGGCTGTTCGACAGAACCTCGAAAGTCAGGTAGGTGCCGTCGGCGTGGCGCAGCCGCCAGTCGGCCACCGAACGCTCCTCGGACGTGCGAACGGTCAACCCGTCCAGAACGGCCCCGGCGTCGGCGAAGTCGTCCTCGTGCAGCAGGTCCGAGAGCGGCCTGCCGAGAACGTCGGCCGGCACGTGGTCGAGTACCCGGCCGAGCGACGGTGCGGCGTAGGTGATGCGACCCACCTCGTCGACGACCACGATGACGTCGGACGCGTTCTGGATCAGGCTGCAGCAGCGAGCACTGTGCTCAGGTTGGTCGTCCGCCTGCCGATCGAGTTGACGAACGCCGCCGCCGGTCATCCGGCCAGCCGCGGTGTCCGCTGTGGAACGCCCCTGCATCAACGTCTCCCCCTGCTCTGCGCGTGCAACGATCAACGCGGCAGCTGCCCCGCTCTCGGCGTGCGGGCGCTACCACGTTCCATGATCGTTTGCTTACCCTCCGTGATTGCCGGATCACACTAGCACCGAAGGTAGCGGCTGACGCTAGAGGCAAGTAAGCGCGGCGGGTCGCGCAGCTCCGATAGGCCTCGAATCCACCGCGAACGGCTACGAGCCCGGAAAACCGGCGTACCGGATGAGGCGAGCGCCCGATCGGCAGGCGTGCGGTGGGCGTGTCAGGCCCTGCGAGAGGCCGAACAGGACAGTGGCGACGTGAAGTGAGTCGAGATACTCGCGCACCGCGACGATGCGGCCGTCCCGGATGACGAACACGTCACAGTACGAGTTGTCGTACTGCTCACCGGTGGCCGCGGACGTGCCGCGCACCGTCCACTCCAGCACGGCCCGCTCGTCTTCGACGGTGATGGAGCCGAACTCGAAGCTCTGTGTCCCGGGCACGTACAGCACGCCCGCGCTGAGCAGGAACTCGATGATCTCGTCGCGTCCGCGCTTGGTACCCGACATCGGCAGGTCGCCGTGCAGCCACCAGGTGGCGTCCTCGGCGAAGCTGTCGGCGATTGCCGGCAGGTCGCCGGCGACGAGAGCGTCCAGGTAACGCTGCAGGACAGCGCGCGCCCTCATCGCGTCACCGTCAGGACGGCGTTGCCGCGGATCTGCCGTGACACAAGGGCATTCATCGTGTCTGGCGTGGCTCGCCAGTCGGCGACGCTACCGATCTGCGGACGCAGGTGGCCGCCGGCGACCAGGCGCACCAGCGTGCCCAGGTCGGCGGCGTCGGTCGTGTCGCTGTCGGCGTACTGGAACTTGCGCATCGTCGCGCTCATGCCGCCGCGCCAGTCGACGAAGTCGATGGTCGGCGGCGTGCGGCTGGCTTGGCCGAACCACACGAGCAGGCCCCGGTCGTGCAGCCGGGGCCAGACTGCGCGCAGGCTGTCGCCGCCGACGGATTCGAGCGCGACGTCGAACGGCCCGGTCGTCTTCTCCACGTCGGTGACGATCTCGGACGCGCCGAGCTCGAGCAGGCGCTCGCCGCGCTGACGGCTGGAGACGACGGCCGTGACCAGGGCTCCCTGGGCGGCGGCAAGTTCGACGAAGTAGTGCCCCACGCCGCCGGACGCTCCGGTCAGCAGGACCGTCTTGCCGGCGAGCGAACCGGTGACCCGGGTCAGGCGCAGCGCGGTCAGCCCGGCCAGCGGCAGCGCGGCCGCGGTGGTGGTCGCGATGCCGTCCGGTAGTGCCGCGAGCTTGCTGGTCGGCACCGCGACCCGCTCGGCCCAACCGGCCTGTTCGGGATGCCCGACGACCCGCTGCCCGCGCTTCGGCCCAGAGCCGTCGGCGGCCTCACGCAGCACGGTGCCGGCGACGTCCTTGCCAGGACGCCAACCGTCGCGTGGCTGCTCGACCAGGAACGTCTCGCCGCGATTGATCGAGTAGGCCTCGACGGCGATCAGCACCTCGTCGTCGGCAGGCTGTGGCTCGTCGAGATCGACCAGCGCCAAGGGATCGTCGTGGCGGCCCGTCGCGGTCCAGCCGAGCATGAGGGTTCGTCCTTCCAGTTGGTGGCCAGGCCGACGGTAGGCATTGATGTACTCGTTGGAAAGTAGGCACTAATTAGTGCTATAGGTACCTGATGGATACCAGCACGCTGCCGAAGCCGAGCGTTCGATGGGACGTGCTCAGCGCGCAGTGCCCGACCCGCGAGGTACTCAGCCGCATCGACGAGAAGTGGACGATGCTCGTGATCACCGCACTCGCCGCCGAGGACATGTTGCGCTTCGCCGAGCTGCGCCGCCGCGTCCAGGGCGTTACCCCGAAGATGCTGACGCAGACATTGCGTGGCCTGGAACGCGACGGGCTGGTCAGCCGCCACGCCGAGCCGACCGTACCGGTCACCGTGGAGTACCGGCTGACCCCGCTCGGGCACAGCCTGGCCGACACGGTGCACGTCCTGCGCGAGTGGGCCTACGCGAACATCAACCGGATCGAGCGTGCCAGGACGCGGTATGACCGATCCGCGTAGCGCCCTGGCGCAGACACCCGAGCCGCCGTACGTCGCAGTCATCTTCTCCTCGGTCCGGGCCGACGGCGACAACGGCTACACGCACATGGCCGATGCCATGGACGAGCTGGCCCGGCAACAACCGGGATTCCTCGGCGTCGAGTACGCCCGCAGCGACATCGGCATCACCGTGTCGTACTGGCGAGACGACGCGGCGGCTCGGGCGTGGAAGGGCGTCGCCGCCCATCTGGTCGCGCAGCGGCGGGGTCGCGGGGCCTGGTACGAGGACTACCGGGTGCGGATCGCGACCGTCGAACGCGACTACACGATGCGGACGTCGGAGCTCGACGGGTAACGGTGGAGCCGTCTGGGGCAAGCTCAGGGCATGGACGAGCCTCCGGAGCAGCCCTATTCGCGCGAGGAGTCCGAGGCGAACCGGCTCGATCGCAACTACGCCGAGCTGCTCCAGGAGCTGCGGGTCGCACAGACCGGCGTGCAGATCCTGTTCGCGTTCCTGCTGACCATCGCCTTCCAGCCCCGCTTCGCCTCGATCGACGCGTTCCAGCGCGGCGTGTACGTGACGACGCTCGTTGCGGCGGCGATCGCGGCCGTCCTGCTGATCGGGCCGGTCGCCGCACACCGCCTGCTGTTCGGGCTGCGGCTCAAGGACGAACTCGTCACGTTCACCGGGCGGCTCGCGACCGGCGGGCTCGTCTTCCTGGTGATCGCGATGCTGGGCGCCGTCTTGCTGATCGTCGACGTGGTGCTCAATGCCGTGGCCGCGAGCATCGTGACCGCGTTGATCGGCGTACTGGTCCTGTGGCTGTGGTACCTGGTGCCGGCGCGATCGCGAGCATCGCGCAAGGACTAGCCCGACAGCTCCCCCGCTGAAAATCAGCACATCGGCAGCTGATTCTCGCTATTTCAGAGGGGGAGCGCCTCGTGGCTCGCACTCCCCGGCCGGACCCGGTGGCTCGTTCACAGATCCGGATGGTCGACGAGCTCGAGGCTGCGCCGCCACAGCTCGGCGCGGGCGCGTGTGTCGTAGGCCTGCGCGTTCGCGGTGGCCTCGCGCGTCCGGTCGAAGAACCGGCCCGTGGTGCCGGCGAGCACCGGGTCGCTGACGAGCCGCTCGGTCGCGTGCACGCCGTCGTCGAGGCTGTCGATGTGATGCCCGATCTCGGCGAGCACCATCTTGGTCGGCATGTACGTGGCCGGATGCAGGCTGTTGACGGTGACAGCCGTGGCCGGTACGCGACTGGCCAGCTCGAAGCCCGACATGATCTGGGCGAGCTTGCTCTGGCCGTACGCTCGCATGCCGCTGTACCCGTGCTCGATCATCAGGTCGTCGAAGTCGATCGGGTGCTGGCCGATGGACGCGACGTTGACGATGCGGGCCGGGGCCGACTCGCGCATCAGTGACAGCAGCTGCAGGGTGAGCAGGAAGCCGGCCAGGTAGTTCACGGCGAAGCGCAGCTCGTAGCCGTCGGCGCTGATCCGTCGCTCGCGCCCGTCCGGCTCGCCGCCGCCGATGCCGGCGTTGCTGACCAGTACGTCGAGGCGGTCCGTCGTCGCCAGGACGTCGGCTGCCAGGCGGCGCACCTGCTTGAGGTCGGACAGGTCGGCGACAACGCCGTGCGGGCGCGTCACGCCGTATCTGTCGCGGATCTCGTCGACGACGCGGTCCAGCCGAGCCGGGTCGCGGCCGTGCAGGATCAGCGTCTCGCCGGCCGCGGCGAGCCGGTGCGCGAGCGCCCGACCGAGTCCGTCGGTCGAGCCGGTGATGAAGACGGTCCGGGTGTCAACCATGACCCATTCCTATCGGACGCCGGCGTGCACTGCGCGCCAGAACCCGCCGGTCACACCCAGTGGCGCCGCGCCGCTTCTCGCTCGTGCCGTCGCCGGCCTGCTGACGATCATGTGCGGATCGGCTCGCTCCAGCCTGCCGATCTGCACATGATCGCGGGGACCGCGCCGCTCAGTGGGCCGCGCCGCTCAGTGGGCCGCGCCGCTCAGTGGGCCGCGCCGCTCAGTGGGCCGCGACGACGATGCGCGACACGGCCTCGGGGCCACGTGCCCCGACCGGGTCGAGCTCCCAGAACAGGCCGTTGGCCCCGCTCGGAGCGTCCGCCGGAATCTGGATCCGCATCTCGAAGCTGCGCGATCCGCCCGGCGCGATGGAACCCGCCGCCCGGCAGTTGAGCTGATGGACCTCAGGGTTGCCCGCCGGTGCGAGCATCTCGATCACCAACGGGCAGCGGTCGAACCGGACGCTCCCGCCCGACGCGTTGTGCAGGACTACCGCGAACGTCACCACGTCGCCGCGCTTGCCGGTGAGCGCCGCCTTCGTCCCGTGCGGCGACTGGATCGTCGCCTGCACGGTGCTGGTCGTCCATGGCGTCGTGGAGCGCAACGGCGAGGGCTGGAACGGACCCACGCCGATCGTCGCCGGCTGATGTGGCGAGTCGCAGGACGGCACCGCGTTGTAGTCGACTTCGACGCCGCCCCCGCCCGGCAGGGTGACCAACAAGACGCGCGGCGGCACCGGCTTGGTCGTGCCTTTGCCGACCGGCACGCACCAGTTGCGCCAGGCGACGTCCAGCGTCGCGGTGCCGTTCACCGGCAACGCGAGCAACACGGCGGCCGGCGGTACGACGTCGGGGAACGTCGCCGGCTCAGGCGGTAGCGGCTCCTGATGCTGCGTGGGCGAGGGCAGCGCGCCGACGGCGCGCACGCTTGGACGTCCGGTGAGTCGGCAGGCGTGTGGGCCGGCGTTTCGCAACGTCAGCCGGCCGGTGCCACCGGAAACGGCCGGTGTGAACAGCAGCCCGGCCCCGACCACCCGCAGGTTCGACGCGCGGCACGGCGCTGCTGCCTCGACCGGCTTGACCGCCAACTGGGTCGGCTTTGCCGCACTCCACGGGACGAGCGCGGCCGGCGCGTTCGGCTTGCCGCCGCCACCAGCGCCCGTGCAGCCGGCGGCGAGCACGAGCACAACGCCCAGCAGCAATGCCCTCATCCGCAGGCGTCCTCGATCGTCTTGGACGCGTCGACGATGCGCTGCACGACGGCCTGGTCGGTCATCGCGTCGGTCGCGGCCTGGAAGTCACCGCGAGCGGCCGGCGCCTTTGCCCGGGCGAAGTCGTCGGTGAATGCGCGCAGCGCGGCGACGAGCTGGCGGTTGGCGTCGGCGAGCGGTGCCGGCACCGGGCCGGCGGCCATGAGGTCAGCGGACTGCTTCAGCTGCATCTGCTCGTTCGAGATGCTCGCTGAGCTGCTGCTTGTCGACCGCGTTGGCGATTAGCTCGGAGCTCGCGCTGAGCGCACCGGTGACTTGCTGCAGGTGTGTGAACAGTGCCGCGCAGGCGGGCCGATCAGCGGGCGCCATCGAGACAGCGCCCGCCGAGCTGACCGGGCCGGCCGGCGTCGACGCCGGGCCGCCCGGCCCGTGGCTCGTGCACGCGGCGGCCACGGGCAGGACGGCCAGCAAGATCAGCCGACGCGGGTTCACGCGGTTATGGTCTCAGTTCTGCTTGGCGGTCACCTCGGTAGTGCCCGCGTCGAGGCGGCTGATCAGGCTCGTGGCCTGCGCGGTGACGCTTGCCTGCTCGGCGGGGGTGAGGGTTCCGCACGGGTCCGTCGCGGGCGGCGCCGGCTCGCTGGGCAGCGGGGCGTCCGGGAAATGCGCCGGCACGAACCGCACCGCCAGCGCCTGCCGGTAGAAGTCCCAGCTGCTGCCGGACTTGACGGCGAGCTTCACGTCGTACCAGCTCGGCGTCGAGCTGTACGTGTGCGTCACCTGCGGGCTCGTCGTGGCCATCGTCGTGCCGTCGCCGAAGTCCCAGTAGTACGTCAGCCCGGTCTTGTTCCCGCCGGCGTTACGCGAGAACGAGGCGTCGAACGTGACGTTGGAGGTCAGGAACGGTTTGGCCGGCGACGTCTCGAAGTACGCGACCGGGCCGTTCGTGCGAGCCTCGGCGCCGCCGTACGCGTCGTTCGAGATCAGGTACGACGTCCAGGTCGCGGGCAGTTCGAGTGCGCGCTTGAGCCCTTCGGACGGCGACGCCGGACCGTCCGGCCCGTGCGTCGTGCCCGAGGCGTAATAGTTCAAGTGCTCGGGCGTGTCGTCGTTGGTGTCGTAGAGCGCGTACTGGTTCAGCCCCGGCTTGCTCGCGTATCCCGTCGGATAAGGGTTCTCGTTGCCGCCGACCTGCTGGTTGGTGCTCGTGTCGTACGCGCCGATGATTCCGTAACCGGGGATGCCCCAGTCGCGGATGAACGACACCTGGTCGGTACGGCCGGTGTTGTCGTCGACGACCGGCGAGTACTTCGGGATGTCGCTCGGCAGGTATGCCGGTACCGAGCCCGGGTTCGGGTCGACCGGCGTCGAGCCGACCTGGTCGAGCCGCAGCGGGTTTTCCAGCGGCATGCTGAAGCCGTACTTCTGGCCCAGCACCTGGAACGCCAGGCTGACGGCGTTCGCAGTCGCGTCGCGGAACGCCTGCACCGCGGCCAGGTTGTGCTGGATGCGCTGGATCGCCGTGGCGTCATAGAGGTTGTTCGGCGTGGTGTAGAGCGGGACGGCGTTGATGTTCGTGTACCAAGGGCCGACGCCGCCGCCGACGATGTTGTTCAGGTAGTGCTCGGTGCCGAAGTGCCGAGCCGGGTACTCGATGCCGTTCTGGTCCATGTTCGCGACGGCGACGTACTGCCCCTGCGGACCGTCCGGAATCAACCCGCCGACGTTGGCAATACTGGCCGACACCGTGGTCCCGGCGACGTGCGACGCGGTGAGCGCCGGCGTGAACGTGACGGTGTTCGTCGCATTGGTGATCGCGGTGATGGTGACTGTCTCCCGGGTGCCGAACGGGTCGATCAGCAGTGTCTCGCCAACCGCGAGCCCGACACCGGTGCGGCTGACCACCCGCAGCGTCGTGTCACCCGCGGCGACTGGCGCGGCCAGCGTCGCGACGTTGGTCTGCGAGTAGAAGCCCGAACCGACCAGGCCGCCCTCTTCGTTGTCGAACAGGCCGATCTTGATCGTCCGCTTCGGGTACGTGCCGTTCGCCTGGTACCAGCGAAGCAGCGCCTGGAACTCGGCCATGCCCATCGCCTCGCCGGATCCGGCGTCGTACATCGACCCGTTGCCCCAGTTGCCGCCACGCATGGCGCTCATCGGCGTGGCGCTGCCGCTCGCTGCGCCGTTGGCGACGCCGGTCGACGTCGGCGTGCTGTCGTTGTGGCCGGCGATCAGCGCGACCTGGCCGGCGCAGGACCCGCCGGGGAGCGTCACGGTCTCGTCATCGAGCTGCCACACCCGAGTCGGATACAGGTGGTCCTTGGCGGTCATGAACCGGCCGAGCGGTCCCATGTGGTCGTTGGCCGGGTTGGTCAGCTCGTCGCCGAACCACTTGTAGAACTCCTGCGCGCCGTTGTAGTTGGGCGGCAGGTTGTTCGGGTCGCTCGGATTGGTGACCGGCCTGTCGGCGCCCGCCGTCCGGAAGATGAACTGCGTCGCCAGGTAGTACAGCTCGTTGTAGAGGAAGGCGGTATCGACGACCGGATGCGGTTGGCTGGCCGTCGTCTGTCCGGATGCGTTCTGCCCGGCCGCCGCGCTTCCGGTGAGCAGCGCGAGCAACATCACCGTCGCGACGGAGAACCAACGCCGCACTCTTCTCGACTGCGCGCTCATGGCTAGTCCGTCCCTTCCTGGGCAGCTGCGATCAGGAGCGCCGATTCATCCGGCGAGAACGTGCCGCAGGCGGGTGTCGGTGGTGGTTGACTCGACGGGTTGTCGACGGCGACGGCCTGCCGGTACAGGCCCCACTGGCCGCTCCTGCCGACAGCGAGCTTGACGTCGGCGAACGTCGCCGAGGCGTAGGTGTGCGTGACGCGTTCGCCGACCGCATGCGTGCCGTCGCCGAAGTCCCAGTAGTACGTCAGCCCGCTCTTGGTGCCGCTCGCGTTGCGCGAGAAGCCTGCGTCAAACGTGACGGTCAGCGTCGAGTCGGGCTTGGCAGGGCTGGTCTCGAAGTACGCCACCGGCTTGGTCGGATGCGCCGTCGCGCCCAGGTAGTCATCGCCGGCGAGCAGCAGGCTCGTCCACTGTGCGGGCAACTCCAGAGCACGTTTGAGCTCCTCGGTCGGCTGCTGCGGCTGCACGCCGTGCGGTGCGCCACCGGCGAAGTAGTTCAGGTGCTCGAGCGAGTCGGACAGGTAGCCGACCGGCTGGTTCTCGTTGACGTTGAACGGCACGCCGATCGCATGCGTGTTCGCCAGCGGCTTGGCAAGAGTCACCACCGTGCCGCTTATCGACTGGATCTGGCCGTACTCGAGGTTCGCGCCGGTGTCGACGAAGATCGGCTGGCCGGCGGTCAGGTTGGTGGCGTCAGCCACCGTCACCGTCGTGTCGCCGGGAGCCGTAGCCGCCGCGACAGTCGTCATGCCCGGCTGCGGCGTGCCGTTCCCGAGCTGGAACGTCGTCTGGTTGCCCGCGTAGCCGATCACCGGGGTCGCCTTGCGCGCGTCGGTCACCGATGCCGCGTACGGGTTCTCGACGCTGTTCGAGTTCTTCACGCCGGAGACCGTGAATCCGGGGATGCCCTTGTTGAAGAATGCCTGCTCGTCCTCGAGGGCGTCGGTGTCGTCGCGGACCGGCGAGAACTGCGCCTGCTCCGCGGCGGTGTAGGCCGGCTTGGTCGGGACGGTGCCGCTGTACGGGTTGGGCGCCTGGCCGACCTGGTTGTAGCGCAACGGGTTCTCCAGCGGGACGGCGAAGCCGTACTTCGTGCCCTGCTGGCTGAATCCGGCCGTGAGGGCCGCCTGCAGGTCAGCACGGAACTGGCTGATAGCCGGCGAGTTGGCAGCGATGTTGGCGCCCGCGGAGCCGGCGCCCGAATCCGGATACGCCGCGTTCGGGCCGGTGGGCGTGGCCTTGATGAACGTGTTCCACGGGCCGACGCCGCCGCCGGTGACGTTGTTCCAGAAGAACTCGGTGCCCAGGTGATAGGCCGGGTAGTCCATGCCGAGCGAGTCCATGTTCGCGAACAGGGCGTACTGGCCCTGCGGCCCGGACGGGATCAGGTTGCTCGCGTAGTACGCGGAACCTTCACGGCTGAACAGGCCGTCGGCGGTCTTGCCGCGCGACGCGTCCAGCAGGGTGACCTTGAGCGTGCGCTTCGGGTAGGTGCCGTTCGCGTCGTACCAGCCGAGCAGCGCGTTGTACTCGGCCAGCGTGAGCGCGACGCCGGACAACCCGTCGTAGGCGCCTTCGTTGCCGAGATTGCTGTCGGTGATGTGCCGCCGCGCGGCGCCGAAGCCGGTAGTGCCGCTGGTTGTTCCGGAGTCGATCAGCGCGGCCACGTCGTTCGGCACCGGGGTCTCGTCCGGATGCGCGGCGAGCAGCACCCGCTGGCCCGCGCACGTGGAACCGGGCAGGGTCACCTCGGCGTCGTCCGAGTCGAACCGGTAGCCGCCGCTGCGCCGGAAGTAGTGGTCGGCCGCAGTCGCGAAGTTCGCCAGCTGCGTATTCGACTGCGAGTTGGTCAGCGTCTTCTTCCAGTACGTGACCAGTTCCTGCCAGCCGTTGACCGTCGGCGGCAGGTTGAACGGATCGCTCGCGTTGCGCGGGTCGCCGTCAGCGCCCGAGATCCGGTAGCTGTACGCCTTCGCCATGGCGTAGAGCTGCGCGTACAAGTAGTTGGCGTCGACCGTCGGGGACTGCTTCGGCGCCACCTGCCCGCCCGCGGTCGCCGTGCTGCTCGCGCTGACCGCCATCGGCACGGCGACCGCGATGCTCGCGATCAAGGCGAGCCACCTGCGCCGCCCGAACCTTCGAAGCACAGTCATCCTGGTCTGGCCTCCTTATGCCGCTAGACCGCGGCGCAGCTGATCGGGTCTTGCAGGAGCTGGTTGAACGCCGCGACGTCGGTCGAGACGATGTCGCGCAGCTTCTGCAGTTGCACTTGCAGCCGGGCGTTGAGCTCGTCGAACACCTGGTACGTCTGGTCGGTCGGCTTGCCGTCGACGCTCTCGATCACGCCGTGCAGAGCCCCGATCTTGTCGTTGAGCTTGATCGGGAAGTTGAGCGGATCCTCGCCCGCCTGCAGCTTCGTCTGGTAGAGCTCGTTCTGGACGGCGTTGAGCTTGTCGTCCAGCGCCGCACCCGCCTGCGCGAGCGACGGGTCGGCCGTGACCCGCGCATCGACCTGCGCCGTACACGCCCGGATGTCGATCACGTCCTGGTTGGCGTCGTTCGTCTTGTTGCGGACATTGAGATCCAGGGCGAACTGCGTCGCGATGTCGGCGTCGCTCACATGCGTCAGCCGTGCGTCCTTGAGATCGTCGAAGGACTGCTCCAGCGTCTGCCCGTCGACGGTGAGCCGGACGGTGTACGTGCCGGTCGGCGCCTTCGGACCGGTGTTCGTGCCGGCCCAGTAGATGAGCCCGGGGAAGCTGACCGCATTGGGATAGCGGAGGTTCCACGTCTGGTTACGGGTGCCCGCCGTCGTAGGTAGCGTCGCCGTGAACGCGGTGTTGCCGTTCTGGTCGAGGATCGTCATGGTCGCCGACGTCGCCGTCGTCTTGAGCGTGTAGTTGACCGAGACGTTGCCGCTGACCGAGCGCACGACGTTGTTGGGGTCGCGCAGCGTGGCCACCGCGTTGTCCGCGTCCGGGGCGGGCGTCGTCGGCGGGATGACCGCAGGCGGCGGCGCTACAGGCGGGATCGGCGTCACCGGCGGCACGGTCTGATGGAAGTCGGCGATGTCCGCGGGCTTGGTGTTCGGGGTGAGCCGGCGAAGCAGCGCTGCCCCGTCGTCGAGGACGTAGAACCCGCGCCCGTGCGTGGAGACGACGAGGTCGTCGCCCTTGACCTTCAGGTCGTAGACCGTCGTGTCCGGCAGGTTCAGCCGCAACGACTGCCAGCTGTCGCCGTCGTTGAACGAGACGTACGCCCCGTGCGCGCTCGTCGCGTAGAGCAGGTCGCTGCGCTGGGGGTCCTGGCGGATCGTCCACAGATAGTCGTTCGCGCCGATGCCGTTCGTGATCTTGGTCCAGTGCTCACCGCCGTCGTGGGTGCGGTACGCGATCGGCGTGAAGTCGTCGAGCTCGTAACGCTGGGCCGCGACGTATGCCGTCTCGACGGCACTGTCCTGCCCGGTCGTCTTGGTGCTGTGCCCGGCGTCGATCATGCTGACCCGGGTGAACTTCGCCAGATCGGGGGGAGTGACCTCGTGCCACCGGCCGCCACCCTGGTTCGTGAACCAAACCCTGCCGTCGTCGCTGCCGGCCCAGATCACGTTCTTGTTCACTGTGGACGGGGCGATCGAGAAGACCGTCGCGTAGTACTCGATGCTCGTCTGGTCCTTGGTGATCGGCCCGCCGGAGTCGCCCGTGGTCGCCGGGTCGTTGTAGGTGAGGTCGGGGCTGATCTGCTGCCAGCTCTGGCCGGCGTTGGTCGACTTCATGACGTATTGCGAGCCACTGAACACCGCATCCGGCTCGGCCGGGTTCGTGACGAGCGGGTACGTCCACTGGAAGCGGTACTTCAGCGCGCCCGCCGGGTAGCCCATCGGGTTGTCCGGCCACGGGTCGACCCGGCGGTTGCCGATGGCGCTCTGCCCGCTGCGGTCGAGCCGGGTCATCAGCCAGTCGTAGTTGCCTGCGTAGAACACGTTCGAGTCGCGCGGATCGACCGCCACCGGACCGCTCTCCCCGCCGCCGATACCGAACGAGCCCGTG
>DASXRA010000360.1:0-7761 GCA_036506855.1 Jatrophihabitantaceae bacterium | reverse complement strand
TACTCGGCCATCTCCAGCGAGCTCGGCGGCGTCGGCTGGTCCGGCCCGTACTCGGCAAGCAGGGCCTCGACCTCGACGCCGTACTCCTCGGCCGCGCGCGTCTCGAGCTGCTCGATGCGCAGGCGCTGCTCGGCGCGCGCGATCTCGTCGCGGTGCACCGCGTCGGTGAGCCGGGCCAGTTCCTCGTCGAGTTGGCGAGTGCCGCCGCGCACCGCCAGCAGCTCACCCTCGCGCACGACGCGCGCCTGCTGCGCCTCGTCACGCTCAGCGGACGCCTGCGCGACCGACCCGGCGATCTTGGCGAGAACTGCCTGCGCGACGTCACGCACCGCGGCGGCCACCCCGGCGCCACGGGCACGGGCCTCGCGGGCTGCCTGCTGGCGGCGGCGTGCCGCGCGCTCGGTCTCGGCCGCGCGCAGCAGCTGCTCGGCACGCCCCGCGAGCGCGCGCACGCGCTCCTCGGCCGTGCGCACCGCGAGGCGCGCCTCCATCTCGGCCTGCCGGGCGGTGCCGACCCGAACGTGCAGCTGGTCGCGTTCGTCCGTGGACGGTTCCTGGTCACCCGGCTCGGCCTCGGCAACGTGCAGCCGCTCCTCGAGCGCCGACAAGCCGGCCAGCGCCTGGTCGCGGGCCTGCTCGGCATCGGTACGTGCCTGATCGATGCGCTGCGCCTCGGCCGCCGCAGACCGCGCGACCTGCCCCAGCTCGGCCAGCTGCTCCGCGACGGCCGACAGCCGTGCGTCGGACTCGTTGAGCGCGCTGAGCGCCTCGACGACGGCCGCTCGCAAGGACTCGGCGCGCCGGGTCGCCTCGGTCAGCCCGGCGTGCAGCCGTTCGTGCCGGGCGCTGGCCTCGTCGGCCTTCAACTGCGCCTCGTCGACCGCCGCTCGCACCTCGATGGCGCTAGGCGCCGAGGCGGAGCCGCCTGCCGCCCATCCGACACCGAGAACGTCGCCGGCCTGGGTGACCGCCCGTACCGCAGGGTGGTCGGCGAGCAATGTCTGAGCGGCGGCGAGATCCGGCACGACGGCCACCTGGTCCAGGGCGTGCTCGATCGCACCGCGCAGCGTGTCGGGCACGCGCACCACGTCGATCGCCCATCGCGCGTCCGGCGGCAGGGACGGCCAGCTCGAACGGTCGATGCGTGTCGGCGCGCCGCCGATGACCAGACCCGCGCGCCCCCCGTCGTCAGCCTTCAGCAGCTGCAGCGCAGCGGTCGCGTCGGCGGACGATGCGACCGCGACGGCGTCGGCCAACGCACCCAGCGCTGCGGCCAGCGCCGCCTCGTGGCCCGCGTCGACGGTGAGCAGCGCGGCAACCGAGCCGAGCACGCCCGGCAGTCGCGATCCGGCGGCAAGCAGCGCGCCCGCGCCGTCCTTGCGGGTAAGGCCGAGTGCGAGGGCATCGCGGCGGGCCGTCCAGGTCGACCGCTCGCGCTCGGCGTCACGTTCGGCCTGGGCAAGCTCGCGCACCCGGGCTTCGGCCTGCTCGTGCGCGGCGACGGCTGCCTCGTGTCGCTCGTCCAGGCTCACCTCGCCCTCGTCGAGCGCACCGACCTGGGCGAGCAACTGGTCGAGTTCGAGCTGCGCCGCTGAGGCCCGCTCCCGGGCGTCGGTGGCTGCCGCTGCCAGCCGGGCGATCTCGTCACCACCGGCCGTCGCCCGCGTCCGCAGCGCGTTCACCTGGCCGGTCAGCTTCGCCAGGCCCTCGCGCCGGTCGGCCACAGCCCTGGCGGCTTCGACCAGCGCGCGCTCGGCGGCGGCGAGCTGGCCCTCGAGATCCTGCCGATGCGCGACCGCGGCGGTGAGCGTGGCGTGGGAGGTATCGAGCGCCGCCTGCAGTTGTGCCTCCTGCTCGCGAACCTCGGCGGCCTCGGCTTCCATCGCCTCGGGTTCGCGGCCGCCGCGTACCTCGGCAGATTCCGCCGCCAGGTGTCGAGCACGCTCGGCGGCGAGCGAGGCGGTGCCGCGGAAGCGCTCCTCGAGCGCTGAGAGCCGATACCAGGTCTCCTGCGCCCTGGCGAGTACCGGCGCGGCTTCGGCGATCGCCTGCTCGAGGCCGGCTTCGCGCGCTCGCGCCTCGGCGAGGGCCGCCTCGACCTCGGTACGACGGGCCCGGATGACTTCCTCGTCGGCCACCTCGCGGTCGAGCTCGCCGTGCAGGTGGACGAGGTCGTCGGCGAGCAGGCGAAGCCGCGAGTCTCGCAGTTCGGCCTGTACGCCGGCGGCCCGCCGGGCGATCTCGGCCTGCCTGCCGAGTGGCTTGAGCTGGCGGCGCAGCTCCGCGGTCAGGTCGGTCAGTCTGGTCAGGTTGGCCTGCATCGCCTCGAGCTTGCGAAGCGCCTTCTCCTTGCGCTTGCGGTGCTTGAGCACACCGGCCGCTTCCTCGATGAAGCCGCGGCGATCCTCCGGACGCGCCTGCAGGACCGAGTCGAGCTGACCCTGTCCGACGATGACGTGCATCTCGCGACCGATGCCCGAGTCGGAGAGCAGTTCTTGGATGTCCAGCAGCCGGGACGAGTCGCCGTTGATCTCGTACTCGCTGGCGCCGTCGCGGAACATCCGCCGGGTGATCGAGACCTCGGTGTAGTCGACCGGCAGGGCGCCGTCGGCGTTGTCGATCGTCAGGGTGACCTCGGCGCGACCGAGCGGCGGGCGCGCTGCTGTGCCGGCGAAGATGACGTCTTCCATCTTGCCGCCACGCAGCGCCTTGGCGCCCTGCTCGCCGAGCACCCAGGCGATCGCATCGACGACGTTGCTCTTGCCCGAGCCGTTGGGGCCGACGACGGCCGTGATGCCGGGCTCGAAACGCAGCATCGTCGACGAGGCAAAGGACTTGAAGCCCTTGAGCGTCAGTGACTTGAGGTGCACGAATCTCCCGGATCGGCTTGCGACATCGTCTCCGGGAGAATCTAGCGCGCGTTCACGGTGACCTGCCGTAGGCAGACCAGTACGGCCGTCCGCGGCCCGGCGGTACTACGCCAGGGCGGGCTGGGCGCCTTCGGCAAGTCGGTGCAGCTCGAGATCGAGCGCTGGGTCGACTTCCTGCTGACGGGTGTCTCGCAGCTCGGCGACCTCAGTCTCGAGCTCCTGCACGCGTCGTCGCAGGCGTACTACCTCAAGAGTGAGAGTTTGTTCCGATGCGCTGCCCACGTAACCCAGCAAGGCGCGTGCCATGTAGCGACCTTTCACACCACAGCGTCGATGCCGGAGTGCCTATCAAATGCCAGTCATCGACTTGGTTGTCTCTGAACGACACGGCGGAAGGGGCGCGCATCCGCCGCCGATTGCAAGGCCCGAAAGTGGACACAGCGGACCGCGGAGCTCCCGTCAAGTCACTTCATGGTCGCACTCCGGTAACGACTGGTCAACAACAGGATGCCCGCGCCGAGCCGACGTCACGGCTCAAGGGCCCGGATCCGCTGGTCCCGGCGGTCTGAAACGGTCCGCGCGGCGACGGGGCCGGCCATACCGGGCGATCTCGATCCGGGCGAGCGTCGGGGCACGCGCTGGCAGGTCGGGCAGAAATAGCTCGATCTGTTCATGAACGCGATCTTGCGGACAGGCGTGCCACAACGGGCACACGGCTCGCCGGCTCGTCCGTAGACGTTCAGCGTTCGGTCGAAGTAGCCGCTCTCGCCGTTGACGTTGACGTAGAGCGAGTCGAAGGACGTGCCGCCCGCGCGGATCGCGTCGGCGAACACCGCCCGGACCTCACCCAGCAGCCGTCTGATCAGCGGACGGGCCAGCGTCGCCGTCGATCGCTCACCGTGCAGCTTGGCACGCCACAGGCTCTCGTCGGCGTAGATGTTGCCGATGCCCGAGATCAGCGACTGATCGAGCAGGGCACGCTTGATGCCCGTACGGCGACGCCGGACACGCTCGACGAACGGGGCGTCCGCGAACGCCGGATCCATCGGGTCGCGCGCGATGTGCGCCATCTGCCGCGGGACGGTGTCGGCGGGCACGTCCGCGGCCTCCACCAGCGAGTCGATCAGCACGTGGCCGAACGTCCGCTGATCCACGAACCGCAGCTCGGGCCCGTCATCGGCAAACCGCATCCGGACGTGCAGGTGGGGCTCGTCAGGCGCCGACGGTGCCTCGACGAGAAGTTGGCCACTCATGCCGAGGTGCGCGACAAGGCATTCGGAATCGCCGAGCGGCAACCACAGGTACTTGCCGCGCCGCCGAGCTGATTCGATCCGCCGGCCCCGCAGCCTCGCCGCGAAGTCGGCGGCACCGGGAACGTGGCGGCGCACGGTCCGCGGATGACGCACCTCGACCTTGTCGACCACACGCCCCGCTACCCAACGTTCGAGGCCGGCCCGCACGGTCTCGACCTCGGGCAGCTCGGGCACAGGCCCTACGCCTCGGGCAGCGAGTCGGCCGAGCTCTGCGATCGGGCGAGCAGTGCGCCGTACGCGGTCTCGGCGGCAGCCTGCTCTGCCTCCTTCTTGTTGCGACCGGTGCACGCGTCGAACAGCTCGCCACTGACCGACGCGCGCGCGGTGAACGTCTTGGCATGATCAGGGCCCACCGAAGTGATCACGTACTCCGGCACGCCGAAGCCGCGTTCGGCGGTGAGCTCCTGCAGGCTGGTCTTCCAGTCGAGACCGGCGCCGTGGTTCGCGACGTCGGTGAGCATGTCGTCGAACAGCTTGTGAATGACGTTCGCGGCGGCCGGCAGCCCGTGTTCAACGTAGACGGCGCCGAGCAGGGCCTCGACCGTGTCGGCCAGGATGCTGGTCTTGTCGCGCCCGCCGGTGACCTCTTCGCCGCGGCCGAGTCGCAGGTATGGGCCGAGGCCGGCGGTGCCGATCTCGCGCGCAACATCGGCCAGCGCGCGCATGTTCACGACGGACGCGCGCAGCTTGGCCAGCTTGCCCTCGGGCAGATCGGGATGCGCGCGATAGAGCGTCTCGGTGATGACCACGCCCAGCACGGAGTCGCCGAGGAACTCCAGCCGCTCGTTGTGCGGCGCCCCGCCGTGCTCGTAGGAGAAGGAGCGGTGGGTGAGGGCACGCTGCAGCAGTTCGGCGTCGAGCGTGATGCCGAGCGCGTCAGCGAGTTCGGCCGGGTTGGACGGTTGGGCGGCGGCTGCCATGCCTACGCCCGTCAGACCGCGAGAACCTGCTTGCCGTCGTACTGGCCACATGTCGGACACGCAGTGTGCGCCAGCTTGGGCTGACCGCACGCGCGGTTCGAGCACGTGACCAGGTTCGGCGCACGGGTCTTCCACTGCGCCCGGCGCGAGCGGGTATTGCTGCGCGACATCTTCCGCTTCGGAACGGCCACTTCTGTTACTCCTCTACTCGGACGATCCTGTCCCGCCGGCGAATCTCTCGGTGAGAGCCGCCCAGCGGGGGTCGAGCATGTCGTGCGCGTGATCGGCCGGGAGGTCGTCCAGGCGCTGCCCGCAGGTGGAGCAGAGCCCGGCACAGTCCGGCCGGCACAGTGGGGTCATGGGCAGGCCCAGCACCACCGCGTCACGCACCACCGGCTCGACGTCGATCAGATCGTCGACGATCCGGTCGACCTCGTCCTCGTCAGTCGTCTCGTCGGTGAGGCTGCCCGGGTAGGCGAACAGCTCCTCGACGTCGACGCGGAACTCCGCGGAGACCGGATCGAGGCACCGCCCGCACTCGCCTGCGATCGTCGTGGTGGCCGTGCCCGTGACGAGCACGCCCTCCGACGCCGACTCGAGCCGCAGGTCGAGATCGAGCGGGGCGCCTTCCGGCACCCCGATGAGATCCAAGCGCAGCCCCGCAGGCGCGGGAACACGACGCTGAACGGTACGCATCGCACCCGGCTCGCGGCCGAGCGTCCTCGTATCGAGGACGAACGGAGCGCGCGGGTCGAGGCGGTGTTTCGGCGTCGTTTTCTCGGGCATGCGTGACCGGCCTTGATCGGGATGAGGCCGTTGGCCAGCTTAGCGGAGCGAGGGCACTACTCCGAAATCGCTGGATCTTCGTCGGCCGGACGGCCCTCGCGACGAGCGGCGAGCTGGTGGCGGCCCTGCTCGGCGGTGTCGGTGGCCCGGCGCAGCACCGCGATCAGGTCGGCGAGCGTGTGATCGGCGAACGCGTCGGCGTCGGCGCGCATGGCGGCCGCGTACTCCTCGGCCTCGACGCGGACCCGGGCGTCGTGGCTGTCAGCCTCGCCGCGCAGCCGCGCGGCGTCATCGGTGGCCGACTGGTGCACCCGGCTGGCGGAGACGAGCTCGGCATGCTCGGCCTTGCCGGCCTCGACGGTCTCGTACGCGCGGACCTCGGCGTCGGACAGCAGTTGGTCGGCCCGCGCCCGTGCTTCGGCGACGATCGCGGCGGCCTCGGCGCCGGCGTGCTCGTGGGCTTGTCGGCGCACCTCGGCTGCCTCGGCGAGCAGCGCGTCGCGCTGGCTGAGCGTGCGCCGGGCCTCTTCCATCTCGGGCGGCATGACGTCGCGCAACTCGTCGAGCAGGTCGAGCACGTGCTCACGCGGCACCACGCAAGAGCCCGACATCGGCACGGCACGCGCGGTCTCGACGAGTTCGGCGAGCTCGCTCAGCAGCTCGTCGGCGCGCCGGAGCGGCTGCGTCGTCATGAGCCGAGGTTCTTCACGAGCATCGCAGCGAGTACCGCAGCGGCAGCGCCCTCGGGCGCTGGATGTGCCAGCACGCAACGAGGAGCGGACTGGAGCGCCGAGGCGGGGAGCACAGTCATGCTTCTTCGCTGCCCTTGGCTCTCTCGATGAGCCGCTTGAGGACCGTCGGCGGGACGAGCGCGGAGACGTCACCGCCCCATCCGGCGATGTCCTTGACCAGGCTCGACGCCAGGAAGCTGTACTCAGGGTTGGTGGGCATGAACAGGGTGTCGATACCCGCCAGCCCCCGGTTCATCTGCGCCATCTGCAGCTCGTAGTCGAAGTCGCTCACGGCTCGAAGACCCTTGATGATCACCGGGATGTCGTTGGCCTTGCAGTAGTCGACGGTGAGCCCGCGGAAGGTGTCGATGCGAACCTGCGGGAACTCGGCGGTCGCCTCCTGCAGCATCGCGATGCGCTCGTCCACGCTGAACAGTCCGGACTTGTTGCGGTTGACGAACACAGCGACGACGACCTCGTCATAGAGGCGCGCGGCGCGCTCGATGATGTCGAGGTGGCCGTTGGTCACCGGGTCGAACGAACCCGGGCAAACAGCCCGTCGCACCTTGGATTCCTCACCCATCGCTCGACTCCGCGACCGCTCCGCTCGTCATCGGCGCCGACCGTACCAAAGCACCCCCTCGCCATAGCGCTTTTGCTTGATCGGCTCGATCACATCCGGCCAGCGCGGTTCGGCGCCGCGCGAGGATCGCTCGACGACGACGACCGCGTCCGGCGCGAGCCATCGCGGCTGCGCCAGGCTGTTCAGCAGTGCCGCGATGGCCGAGTCGGCCACGGCGTAGGGCGGGTCGGCGTAGACCAGTTCGAACGGCGCTTCGGTGCCGGTCGCGAGCAGGAACGACTCGACCGAGCAGCGCAGCAGAACGGCTCCTGGCAGACCGACCGTCGAGATGTTGCCGGCGAGCACCGTTGCAACCTTGCGATCGGATTCGACGAACGTCACGTGGACGGCGCCTCGGGACAGCGCCTCCAAACCCACCGCTCCGGTGCCAGCGAACAGGTCGAGCATCCGCGCGCCCTCGACGTCGACCAGCCCGACCAGCGTGTTGAACAGCGCCTCGCGCGCCCGATCGGACGTCGGTCGGGTGCCGTGCGGCGGTACGGCCAGGTGCCTGCCCTT
>DASXRA010000359.1:0-5117 GCA_036506855.1 Jatrophihabitantaceae bacterium | reverse complement strand
CGTGAACATCCGGGATGTCGTGCTCACCGACAATGATCAGCGTCGGCACGGCGATTTCGCCCAACCGCGGCAGCGCAGCGGGCTCCAGTGACCGTTCCCAGCGCTCCTTCGATTCGAGGTTTTGCGGATTCGCGATCAGCAACTCGCGTAACCGCTCGCGGGCCTGGATGTTCGACGCGGCGACGAACCACGGATCGACCGCGCTCCAGTAGTCGATCTCCGCGTCCGGGGTACCCACGTCCATGGTCCGCCGACCGCCCCTGGTCATCATGTGCTCGGTGTAATCGAGCCCGGACACGACCGGACCGACCAGAACGAGCGCGGCGGCCAGGTCAGGATGATCCAGCGCGCAGTGGAGTGACACCGCGCTGCCGTACGAGCTCCCGACGAGCACGACAGGAGCGTCCGCGGCCGACTCGATGACACGTGCCAGGTCATCGACGCTCGAGTAGCCAGCCTTCGGCTCGTCGGACCGGCCGTACCCGCGCCGATCCCAGCGCACGATCCGATACTCATCCGACAGGCTCCTGAACTGCGCGTCCCAGGTCTCCCGGTGCAGCAAGAAGTCATGACTGAGCACGACCGAACGGCCGGTCCCGACAACCTCGCAAAACACAGTCCCGCCTTGCACCGCGAGGTCGCGGCCTTCCACCCACGCCACCGCTCAAACCTAGCGCCACCCGCGACACACACGGCGGCGTTGCGGAAGGCTGAGCGCTAACGCGGACACAATGACGACCGCTGAACACCTCGGTCAGGTCGCGGTGATCATCGATTACCAGGTGACGACGAGGTTGTCGCGCCTGCCGATCGTCTTGAGCCGCGCGGCGAGCGTCTGCTGCATCTCGCGCAGCTCGTTGGTGTCGCCGGCTGTGACGTTGACGGTGAGCGCGTCGCCGGTGGCGTCCAGGGTGCATTGTCCGAATGCGAACTCGATGACGCCGTGGCTGTCGCTCCATTCGACCTGCCGTATGAGCGGCGGCCCGCCCGCGTCGCCGTGCCGCGCGTGGCCGCTGATCTGGTTCAGGTGCTGACACAGTTGGACGAGGTAGCGGCCGGCTCGATCGGTCGGGATACGGGTCTGCGCGGTCGGCACGGGTGATCGCCTCCGGGGAGTCAGTGTGAGCCGGGGCCGATGACCCCGGTGACATGCACGACGACGAACACGATCACCAGGACGGCGACGACGACGGCGATCACCGCGCGGGTCCTGCGCGATGAGGTGGGGTCATTGGGCGCGGGCATGCGTGCTCGTGGTCAGTCGATGTCGCGTCGCTCGATCGCCACGAGGCCCGTTCCGGCCGTGACTGCGGCGTAGGCGACGAGCAGGAGCGCGCCGAGGATCGGGGCCAACAGGGTCGCCGTCCCGGCGTTGGGCATCAGCCCAGCGAGCGCGCCGTCGCTGGCTCCGGGTGTGTACTTACCGGCGGACGGCACATTGCCGATGAGGATGTTTTCGATCAGCAGCAGCCATACGCACAGGCCGATGACCGCTCCGACCTGGCCGCGGAGGATCGTCCCGAGGCCGGTTCCGAGGATCGCCCACAAGGCCGCACCGGCCGCACCGCCGGCGATCATCTGCGCGAAGTCGCCCGCGTCGAGCGTGACCGGAATGCCGCGCAGGGCGAGCCCGCCGCTGCCGATAGCCGCGACGAGCCCTGCGGCAAGCAGCCCGATGACGAGCCCGGCGATCGCGGCTGCGGCGGCTTTCGCGAGGACGACACGGGTGCGGCCGGGGTTGGCCAGCAGCGTGGGGCGGATGGTGCCGTGCCGGAACTCGGCGGTGATACCGATCGCGCCTGCCAGCGCGGCGAACAGTGCGCCGATCGTGGTTGCCCAGCCGAAGACCTTCGGCTGGTTGGCCGCCTGGCTGAGATCGGCCGCCTTCAGGGTGAAGACGTGCAGGCAGACGACCAGCAGGGTCACCCCGACCATCGATGCGAGCAGGACCCGAGCGGTGCGGGTGGTGCGCTGTTTGAACAGTTCGGAGCGCAGCTGCGCGATCACGATTCGTCCTTGCCGGTGAGTTCCAGGTAGAGCTCTTCGAGTGAGCTGCTGTCGGACAGCTCGTCCATCGCGACGGTGGCCACCAGCCGCCCGCGGTCGATGATCAAGGCGTGATCGACGCTCTGCGAGACCTCGGCGAGCAGGTGGCTGGAGACAAGTACGGTGCCTCCGGCGGCGGCGAACTGGCGGAGGAATCCGCGCAGCCAGTGCATGCCCGCCGCGTCGAGGCCGTTCGCGGGCTCGTCGAGCACCAGGAGCTCGGGTTCGCCGAGCAGAGCGGCGGCCAGCCCGAGTCGCTGCCGCATACCGAGCGAGTAGCCGCCGACCGGCCGGTCCGCGGCGCGGTCGAGCTCGACAAGCTCGAGCAGCTCGTCGACGCGGCCGAAGTCGATGCCGGAGGCCAGGGCGAGTGCGCGCAGGTGGTTGCGGCCGGAACGTCCGGGGTCGAAGTCGCCGGACTCGAGCAGCGCACCGACGCGGCGCGCGGGGTTCGGCAGCTCGCGGTAGGGGCGGCCGAACACCAGCGCCTCGCCGGACGTCGGGCGGGCCAGGCCGAGCAGCAGCCGCAGGGTCGTGGTCTTGCCCGCACCGTTCGGGCCGAGGAACCCGGTGACCGAGCCGGCCTGGAGCGCGAAGCTCAGCGCATCGACGGCCACGACGGTGCCGAAGTGTTTCGTGAGGTCGCGAACCGCAAGCACAGGCTGAGTCTGCGCATCGGTGCGGATCATGCGATTGTCACGGGGAGAGATCGTCGTCCGTTCCACCCGACAACCGTCGCGTCACGGCACGTCGGGCACATCGTCCCCGGGGGGTGTTCGTCCTACTCCCGCTGGGGTATGTGGCGGGCGGTGCGCGAGCGCTACCGTCGCCTACGCCATGCGTGAACGTCATCTGGTCGTCGTCGACACGGCGGTTCCGGCACTCGCCGGTGCCGTGATCGTGGTCGGCGAGACGCTGCACGGCGGCGCCAGCGCGCGCCCCGCACCGATCGTCCTCGGCATCTGCGCTGCTGCCGTGCTGGTCGGGCGGCGGCGCTGGCCCGGCTGGACGCTGCTCGTCTCCGGCGCGCTTGTCGCAGTGCTGTTCCACATCGACAGCTCGGCCGCGTCCGTCGCCGTGCTGGCGCCGGCCGTGGCGCTCTACTCGGTCGCGCTGCGCCGGGGGCGGCTTCAGCAGGCGGCGGCCGGGGTGCTTGCAATCGCGGCCGTCATCGCGGCCGACGTCGTCCACCGTGGGCGGCCCACCGTCGGGCAGAGCGTCGCCCATGTGTTGCTGGTCGCCGTCCCGCTGCTCGCTGCCGAGGTCATCCGCACGCACCAGGCGAACCTGCGGCTCCTCGTGGAACGGTTCGAGCTCGCCGAACAGGCCCGCGAGCAGGCGGCCGAGCGCCGCGCCGAACAGGATCGGATGCGGATCGCCCGCGACCTGCACGACGTCGTCGCGCACACCCTGACCGAGATCAACGTGACCGCCGCTGCGGCTGCCGAGCGAGTCGCTCCGAGCGAGGCGCGGGAGGCCCTGGAGCGCATCGAACGCCGCAGCCACGGCGCGATCGGCGAACTGCGCGGCATCCTCGGCGTGCTGCGCAGTCCCGGTGCCGCCGAGCCGCCGCACGCACCCGCGCCGGGTATCGACGAGATCTCAGAGATGATCGGCCGTGTGCGCAACGCCGGCCTCGACGTGCGACTTGACGTGAGCGGCTCACCGCCGTCGCGCGTATCGGACGCAACGTCCCTCGCGGCCTACCGAATCGTGCAGGAATCGCTCACCAATGTCCGCCGCCACGCGGCCGGCGCGCGGGCGGCCGTCACGCTTCGCTTCGATCCTGCGCAGCTGATCCTGACCGTCGACAACGGTCCCGGCAGGGACGCCGGCGGGCCGGCCACCGAGTCCGGCGTCGGAATCACCGGGATGCGTGAGCGCGCGAGCGTGGTCGGCGGCCGGCTCTCCGCCGGGCCGCGCGCCGCGGGCTTTCGAGTTCGCGCCGACCTGCCCTATGAACCGGCGCGATGATCCGCGTGCTCGTCGCCGACGACCAGGCAGCGGTGCGCGACGGCTTCGCCGCGATCGTCGACGCCCAGGCCGAGATGACCGTCGTCGGCCGCGCGGACACGGGCCGCGCAGCCGTCGACCTCGCTCGCAGGACGGTTCCGGACGTGGTGTTGATGGACATCCGCATGCCCAAGCTCGACGGGCTCGAAGCGACGCGCATCATCTGCGCCGACCCGATGTTGCAGCGCACCCGCGTGCTCGTCCTCACGACCTTCGACCTGGACGAGTATGTCTACGGCGCGCTGCGCGCAGGCGCGGCCGGATTCCTCCTGAAGGACACGCCGCGAACCGAGTTGCTGCGCGCCATCGAGGTCGTCGCGGCGGGCGACGCCTTGCTCGCACCGAGCATCACGCGCCGGCTCATCGCCGAGTTCGCCGCGCGACCCGATCCGCTGCAACCGACACCGCACCTCGCCGAGCTCACCGACCGCGAGCGCGACATCCTCGTCCTTGTCGCCCGCGGGCTCAGTAACGCCGAGATCGCGGGACAGCTCGTCATCAGCCCGCTGACCGCAAAGAGCCACGTGCGCAACGTCTTGCGCAAGCTCGACTGCCACGACCGTGCCGCTCTCGTCGCCATCGCCTACGAGAACGGCCTCATCACTCCTGGCGATCGCAACTGACGCGCAGGATGTCAGGCATTTCCCACTTCGGTTCGACGGATCAGGCGGACACGCCATCCGAGCAATCGGAGAGGAGTCCGGTGCAGTCCCTCCATCCGTTGCATCGGAGCCGGGCGCTGTCGGGGTGGCAAGATGCCGCCGTGCTGCCGTCGACGATCGCGACCACGGACTACCACACGGGCGGGGAGCCGTTCCGGATCGTGGCGGATCCTCCGGTGCCGATCCCGGGCCTGACGGTGGCCGAGCGCCGTGCCCGGGCGATCGAGGACCCCGACGTTCAGGTTCTGCGGGCTGTGCTGTGCTCGGAGCCGCGCGGCCATGCGGACATGTACGGCGGGTTCGTCGTGCCGCCGGACGACGACGGCGCTCACGTGGGCGTGCTGTTCTGGCACAAGGACGGCTTCTCGACCGCCTGCGGGCACGGGACGATCGCGC
>DASXRA010000358.1:0-8358 GCA_036506855.1 Jatrophihabitantaceae bacterium | reverse complement strand
TGGTTGCGTCTCCCAGACCGCCGCTCTGCGCGCGAGCGCTCATCGCGTCCTTGGTTGCGTCTCCCAGACCGCCGCTCTGCGCGCGAGCGCTCATCGCGTCCTTGGTCGCGTCTCCCAGACCGCCGCTCTGCGCGCGAGCGCTCATCGCGTCCTTGGTCGCGGGGCAGCCGTCAGCACATAAGCCCTAATACGATCGGCCGATGTCCGCTACCGACGAGCCTGACCCCGGCGAGCCTGATCCGAGTCAGCCGCGGCGGCGGCCGCGCGACATGTCCGAGCTCGAGCTCGGCTTCGCGCCGCAACGGGCGGTCCGCTGGCTCTCGCCAGGCGTGCTCACCGGCACCGGCGTCCGGGCGCTGCTGGCCACCATCTTCGGCAGCTACTCCGACAAGCGCGAAATGCAGGCGGTGCTGCCGAGCGTCGTCCACGAGCACGACGACGCGCCGGAACTGTGGTTCGACTTCGCGGCCGACGTCGGCGACGGGTTCGACGCCACGTACTCGGTCGCGTCGCTGCTCGCCGCGCCTTCGGTGACGGTCGGCGGCACGGAGTTGCCGCGCGGGCGGCTGCTCGTCCTCGGTGGCGACGAGGTGTACCCGGCCGCGTCGGCACGCGGCTACGAGGACCGGACGAAGGGGCCCTACCGTGCCGCGCTGCCCGTCTCGTCCGAGCCGCGGCCGGTCATCCTCGCGCTGCCCGGCAACCACGACTGGTACGACGGGCTGACCGCGTTCCTGCGCGTATTCACCCAGCAGCGGCACATCGGCGGCTGGGACACCGAGCAGACCCGCAGCTACTTCGCCGTCGCGCTGCCGCACCGGTGGTGGCTGTTCGCCGTCGACGCGTCGCTCTCGGCCTACATCGACGCGCCGCAGCTGCGCTACTTCCGCGAGGCGGCGTCCCGGTTGCGCCCCGGCGACGCGGTCATCCTGTGCTGGCCGACGCCCGCGTGGGTGGCGACGCCGCTCGACCCGCAGGCCTACGACCCGATCGAGTTCTTCGAGGACGAGATCGTGCGGCCGCACGGCGCCACGATCCGGGTGATGCTGTCCGGCGACGCTCACCACTACGCCCGCTACAGCGACGAGGACGGCGACGGCACGCGCATCACCTGCGGGACGGGCGGCGCGTACCTGGTGGCCACGCATCGGCTCCCGGACACGATCGAGGTTCCGTCGCCCGCGTCGAGGATGCGGCACCGGACGCCGCCGCGGCGGTTCAGCCTGCGCACTCGTTACCCGGACGAGCTGACATCCTCGTGGCTGGCCCCTGGCATCCTGCGGCTCGGTCTGCGTAATCCGGGATTCTGGGCGCTGCTCGGCGGGTTGCACACGGCGCTGCTCGTCGCGCTCGTCTTCGCGCTCGACTACGGCCGGCACTTCGGCGGCGGCCTGTTCAGCATCCAGACGCTGCGGGCGTCGTTCCCCTACCTGGTGCTGGCGGCGGTGTACCTCTACGCGGCTGTGCTGTTCGCCAAGATCGACCGGCACAGCCCGCGCCGCACGGCGCGCATCGCCGGCCTAGCGCACGGCCTCGCTCAACTCGCGCTCGGCACGGCCTGGGCGGTCGGCGTGTTCGACCTGCATCACGACCGTCCGAGCTGGTTGCCCGACACCGTGCTGGCCGTGCTCGCAGTCGCGGCGACGTTCGTCGTGGTCGGCTTCGCCGCGACGCTGCTGACCGGCATCTACCTGCTGCTGGCCAGCCAGCTCGACGTCAACCTCAACGAGGTGTTCGCCGGGCAGTCGATCGAGGACTACAAGGGCTTCCTGCGGCTGCACGTCGGCCGCGACGGCGACCTGACCATCTACCCGATCCGACTTGCAAAGGTTTGCCACGCGTGGCGCACCACGCCCGATGACGCGGCCGAGGATCCGTGGCTCCGCCCGGCCGGCGAGCCGCTGCGGGCTGAGCTCATCGAGGCGCCGATCCGCGTGCCACGGCATGACGTGTCCAGATAGACGACGATGGCCACCCGCGGGGGGTCGGGTGGCCATCGTCTGCGTCCGCTAAAGCGGTTCGCTCGTGAAAGTGTGGCACGGCGAGGTTGTAATTCCGGTTAAGCGACAGGAAGTCCGATGTTGGCACGAACAGTTACGGCAATCGGCATCCGCACCCCGACCCGGACGCTGCGCGCGGGCAGCATATGGCTAGGTGCCCCGTCTGCTCGGCCCGCTCGATGACGTAGCTTTGCGGCGCGTCCGGCTGCACGTCCAATACTCCAGCGAGCAAGGCGGGCCAGCTGGCCGCTGAAAGCGTTCATGTGCCACCAGCCAGGGACGTGCATTGACGAGATCGCGCTCAGCGGCAATAGTCGCTGAAACCGTTCAGGCAATAGAGTCGGCGCGCGACATATCCTGCACACATCGCGAAGGGGGGCGGCATGGCCGGAGGGGCTGACGACGTGCCGGGAAAGCCGCTGACCGGTATCAAGGAAGTCGCCCGCATCGCCGGCGTCTCGCTCGGCACCGTCTCCAACGTCCTGAACCGCCCGGAGAAGGTCTCGCCGGCGACTCGCACCCGGGTCGAGGCAGTCATCGACCGGCTCGGCTTCGTGCCCAACTCGACGGCCGCCGAGCTGCGCCGGGGCCACGGCCGGCTTATCGGCCTGGTCGTCCCCGACATCACCAACCCGTTCTTCGGCGAGGTGGCCCGCGGTGCCGTCGACGTCGCTTTCGCCGCCGGATACGTCGTCGTGCTGTGCAACAGCGACGGCGACGCCGTCCGCGAGTCCAGGTACCTGGAGGTGCTCGAGGAGCAGCGCGCCGCCGGGGTGCTGTTCAACCCGGTCGGCAAGGTGCCGTCGCGGATCGAGCGGCTCCGCGAACGCGGCGGGCGCGTGGTCTTCGTCGACCGGGCCGTTGCCGCGCAGGAGCATTGCTCGGCGTCGGTCGACGACGTCCACGGCGGGCAGCTCGCGATCGAGCACCTGCTCGGGTGCGGGGCCTCGAAGCTCGTGATGATCAACGGGCCGCGGTCGCTTCGGCAGTGCGCCGACCGGCGGCGTGGTGCCCGGCGTGCGGTCAAGAGCGCCGGCCTGCCCGAGACGGCGCTCACCGAGGTCGTCTCCGACGTCATGTCGATCGCCGGTGGAGTCGAGGCCGCCACTCGTGCTTTGAAGCTTCGACCTGACCTGGACGCTCTGTTCTGCGCCAACGACCTGCTGGCGATCGGCGCGATCCGCGTCCTGCAGGGCGCCCGCGACGTGCCCCGCGACGTCAGTGTCATCGGCTACGACGACATCGCGATCGCGGCCGACTCGACGGTGCCGCTCACCTCGGTCGCCCAGCCCAAGTACGAACTCGGCCGCGCGGCGGGCGAACTGCTGTTGCGCGAGATCCGCGACGGCGAGCACCACCGCCACGAGCGGATCCTGTTCCAGCCCGAGGTCACGGTGCGTTCGTCGACGCGCTCAGCCGCCCAGGCCATGGCCCGCCGTTAGCGGTTAGCGCTGCAGCGGCCGGACGGCCAGTTGGCGCAGTTCCGGCAGCACGGTGCCGAAGTGGCGGACCTGCCCGGTGCGCTGCTCGACTGCGGCGAGGTCTCCGTACCTGTCGGCGACGAAGAGCCACCGGCTGTCTGGCGACCAGACGATCGCGCCGTCGGCCGAGCGCGTGTCGACGAGGGCGTCCACTGGCCTGTCGACGCCGTCGGCCAGCGTGACGAGGTGCACGGTGCCGGTGACCGGGTCGGTCATGGCCGCCGTAGCGCCGTCGGGCGAGATCAGGCCCGCCGTCCCATACTCGTACGCGTCGATGTCGCGCAGCACGTGCCGGGCGCCGGACACCCACTCGACGGTTGCGGTCGTGCAGCGGTGAGTGGACGCGCACTCCCGGACCAGCCAGCGGCTCGGGCCGATGGCGAGCACCTCGCCCGTGGTGACCCGGCGCAGGGGCATGCCGGGCCGGGCGTCGTAGACGGCGCGGCCGTCGATCTTGGCGAGCAGCAGGTATCCCGCGCCGTCCGCCACCGGATACGGGCTGAATCCGGCGGGAATCGGAATGGACGTATCGGACGGGCGGCCGTCCAGACCGACCAGAGTCATCGAAGCGTGACTCGCCTCGCCGGTCTGCATCCACACGTCGTCGGGATCCGGGCCGGGCAGCACGAACCCGCCGGCACTCAGCTCGCCGGTGAGATTTCGCGGCGGCTTCCCATCGGGGATCGCGTAACCGGGGACGTCGTCCAGCGGCCGGATGACCGCTTGGTTCGAGCCCACGACGAACGCGACCGGGCCGCCGCTGCCCAACCCGACGCCCGTCGTCCGGGTGATCCGGTCCTCGGCGATCTGCAGCCGGACCACGGAATCCGGGCCACGGCCGAACAACTCCCAACCGCCCGTCTCGCCGAGCAGCTCCGAGAGCGCGAACGGGATGACAGCGGGCGAGGTGGCACGCGCGGACGCCGTCGGCGTGCGCGACGCCGGCGCGGCAGCCGGCTTGCCCCGCTGGGCGACAACCGCGATCACCAGGGCCGCGACAGCTGCCGGGACCAGCCACAACCACCATCGGGGCGCGCGACGAGACGGGTGGCCGCCGAGAACCTCCTCCGGCCCGGCCGGGAACCGCTCGCCACCGGCGAGATGCCCGGTCTCATCGCGATCCACACCGACCATCCTCGGCCACGCGCTGAATCGGCGCGCTCGGCGTGTGCTACCCGGAATCGGCAAGTCGACTACGTATGGTCTGGCCATGCGGCAGCTTCGCTTCGTCGGGCCCGGTGACGACAGCGAGCACGTCGTCGTCGAGACCGTCGACGGCGACGAGCAGCTCGTCCTGAAGATCGACGACGCGCTGCGCCTGGCCATTCGCCCCGAGGATCCGGCCGTGACGGTCTCGACCCGGGTAGCTCCCGAGCCCACTTCCTCGATCCGCCCGCGAGAGATCCAGATGCGCGTGCGCGGCGGCGAGGCTCCGCACACCGTGGCCAGCGAAGCCGGCATCTCGATCGACCGCGTCCTGCTCTTCGCCGGGCCGGTGCTCGAGGAACGCACCCGCATGGCGGGCGAGGCACGCCGCGCCCGCGCACGGCGCAGCACGCCGGACGGGCAGCTGGTCAACTTCGGCGAGGCCGTCGACGAACGGTTCACCACGCACGGCATCGATCCAGCCGGCGTCGCCTGGGATTCCTACCGCCGCGAGGACGGGCAGTGGGTCGTGTCGGCCGGCTGGCGTGGCGGCGAGTCGGAGCGCGTTGCCGAGTGGGCGTTCTCGCTGACGGCCCGCGCGGTGACGCCACTCGACGAGACCGCGGCCGACCTGCTCTCGGACCGTCCGATCAGACCGGTCGTGAGCATCGTCCCCGACGCGTCGGCGTCGGCCGATGCGCCGACCGGACCGCTGCCGCGCACCATCGACCTCGACCGCCCGGCCGCCGGCGACGAGGAACTCTTCGATCAGGCCGCTCACCACGAGCCGCCGCTGCCGTTGCAGCTGGTCGAGCCGGTCGCCGCCCGGTCGGGGAAGCCGCGCGGCGACTCGGCCAGCCGACGTGTCGAGACGCACGAGGACGAGACCGAAGAGCAGAAGGCGGCCCGGGCGCGCATCCCGTCGTGGGACGACATCCTGCTCGGCGTGCGCCGCAAGCGCGACTAAACCACCCGCGCGATCCCCGTTCGCCGGCGGGAAAACCATTCGTCCAATGTCGTAGTCGGGTCGTAACGTGAAGCAACGTGACCGGGCAGGACGACAAAACGAACCACACCGGCCCGGGCGCAATCAAAACCCTCAAGCGCCTGCGCCGATGGACCCGGCCACACCGCAAAACGATCATCGTCATGATCATCACGGCCTGCGGCGCGATGCTCGCGCAGGCGCTGATCCCGCTGATCACCGGGCGCATCGTCGACGGCCCGATCCGCCGGCACGACACGTCCGCCATCTGGCCGCTGGCCGGGCTCGCACTGCTGTTCGGTGTCGCCGAGGCCGTGCTCTTCTTCGTGCGCCGCTACGCCATGGCACGCGCCGCGCTCGGGCTGGAGAGCGATGTCCGGCATGACCTGTTCTCGCACCTGCAACGGCTGCCGGTCGCGTTCCACGACAGGTGGCCTTCGGGCCAGCTGCTGTCACGTGCCACCACTGATCTGTCGACCATCCGGCGATTCATCGGCTTCGGCTTCGTCTTCCTGATCGCCAACACGGCGACGTCCCTGGTCGTGCTGGGCCTACTGCTGCACATCCATCTGGTGCTCGGACTGTTCGTCGTCGCGGCCATCGCGCCGCTGGCCGTGTTCACGCGGCGCTTCGAGCTGCGCTACAGCCGCGACGCGCGCCGCGCACAGGATCTCACCGGCGACCTCGCGACCTCCGTCGAGGAGTCCGCGCTCGGTATCCGGGTGATCAAGTCTTACGGGCGGCGTCCGCAGATGCTGGCGTCGTTCACCCGCGACGCGAGCGTGCTGCGCGACGCCGAGCTCACCAAGATCAACACGCTGGCCAAGTTCTGGGCCGCGCTCGAGGGCCAGCCACAGCTGGTGCTGGCCGGCGTGACATGCGGCGGCGTGCTCGCGGCGGCTCACGGCGCGATGACGTTAGGGCAGCTCGTCGCGTTCCTGACCCTGTACCTGCGGCTGATCTGGCCGATCATCTCGCTGGGCTGGCTGCTCGCACTCACCGAAGAAGCGGCGAGCGCGTCGCGGCGCATCTTCGAGGTGCTCGACACCGAACCGTCGATCATCGATCCCACGGTCGGCGACCCGCGCGCGGGCGACGCGACGGTGCGCTTTCACGACGTGCGGTTTCGCTACCCGGACGCGTCCACCGACGTCCTGTACGGCGTCGACCTGGAGATCCGCGACGGCGAGACGATGGCGCTCGTCGGCTCGACCGGCTCGGGCAAGACGACGCTCACCGCCCTCGTCCCGCGCCTCTACGACGTCAGGGGCGGATCGATCACCATCGGCGAGCGCGACGTGCGCGACCTGTCCCTGGACGAGCTGCGCGGCATCGTCGCCGTCGCGTTCGAGGAGGCGACGCTGTTCTCGGCGAGCGTCGCGGAGAACCTGACGTTGGGACGCCCCGGCGTCACCGACGACGACATCACCGAGGCCATCGACGTGGCGCAGGCCGGCTTCGTCTACGACCTGCCGTTCGGGCTGGCCACGCGAATCGGCGAGCAGGGCCTGGCGCTGTCCGGCGGTCAGCGGCAGCGGCTCGCGCTCGCCCGCGCGGTGCTGGGACGTCCTCGGGTGCTCGTCCTCGACGACCCGCTCTCGGCGCTGGACGTGCAGACCGAGTCGCAGGTCGAGGCGGCCCTTCGGCGGGTGCTGGCCGGCACGACCGCACTGGTCGTGGCGCACCGCCCGTCCACGGTGCTGCTCGCCGACCGCGTGGCGCTCCTCGCCGACGGCCGGATCGCCGCGGTCGGCACGCACCGCGAGCTGCTCGACACGGTGCCCGAGTACCGCAAGCTGCTCGCCCAGACGTCGGAGCTGGAGCCATCCTCATGAGCAACGACGAGCGCGAAGAGCGCTCGCGCGAAGAGCTGGCCGGCCGCTACAGGTCGGATTGGCGGGGCAAGCTCACGGCCGACGCCGAGGCGGCGCAACGCGACGACGAGCTGGTCGTGATCACCGGGCGGCCGCGGCTGCACAGCAATGCGCGGCGGCTGCTCGGCGAGCTGGTCCGTCCGCACAAGCGAGCCATCGCGTTCGTCGTGCTGATCGTGGTGATCCAGGTGGCCGCCACGCTGGCCGCGCCGTGGCTGATCGGCGTGGCGATCGACCATTCGCTGCCGCAGGCACGCGACGGCCACTACGGCTCGCTCATCGCCGTGACGATCACGCTGGTGGTGTGCGCGGTGCTCTCGGGATGGCTGCGCGCGGTCTTCGTGCTGCGCAGCGGGCGCATCGGCCAGGCGATCCTGTTCGATTTGCGCCGACGCGCGTTCGACCACACCCAGGCGCTGTCGGTGTCCTTCCACGAGCGGTTCACGTCCGGACGGGTGATCTCGCGGCTGACGTCCGACGTCGACACGCTCACCGAACTGCTCGACTCGGGCTTGGACGGGCTGATCACGGCGGTGCTCAACATCGCGGCGATCAGCGTGCTGCTGTTGTTCCTCGACCTGCCGCTGGCACTGATCGCGCTCGCCTCGTTCGTCCCGTTGTGGTTCCTGTACCGGTGGTTCTCGTCGCGGGCGGCGGCCGCGTTCCGGCGAACGCGCGAGACGGTCGCGACGCTGATCGTCAACTTCGTCGAGACGTTCAACGGCATCCGGGCGGTGCAGGCCTTCCGGCGCGAGGAGCGCAACGACGCGCTGTTCGGTCAGCTCAACACGGACTACCGCGAGGCGAACGCCAAGGCATTCAAGCTGTTCGGCATCTTCGTGCCGGGCGCGACGCTCGTCGGCAACGTCGTC
>DASXRA010000357.1:0-7033 GCA_036506855.1 Jatrophihabitantaceae bacterium | reverse complement strand
CCGGTCCGATCCCGGTGAGCATCCTGCGGGCGGCGCAGTTCCACGAGTTCGTCGAGCAGCTCGTCGGGTGGGGCACGCAGGGCGAGGTGAGCTACGTGCAGGAGATGCGCGCCCAGCCGGTCGCCGCCCGGACGGTCGCAGCGGCGCTCGCCGACCTGGCGACCGCGCCGTCGGCGTTACCGATGTCCGCGATTGCCGGGCCGCGGGAGGAAAGCCTCGTCGAGCTGGCGAGGCTGTTCGTGGCGCGCCGCGGCGTCCCGCTGAAGATCGAGGGCATGAGCGACGCGGCCGACCCGGACGCTCGCCTGATGGAGTCCGGCGGGCTGCTGCCCGGCCCGGACGCGACGCTCGCAGGCCCGACGTTCGAGGAATGGCTCGACACGACGTCGTGATCGGTTTCCGGCGCGGTGTCGATATCCGTGTCGCGAAATCGTCGTACCGGTAGGGCATAGTGCGCTCTCGGGTCGCCCGGACTTGGGACGCGCCGTTGACGAGGGAGAGACCACGCAATGAGCACAGACCAGACTCCGGATTCCGTCGCGCCTGGCCGCGCGGAGCCGGATCCCCGCCGCTGGAAGGCCCTCGGGGTGCTGGGCCTCATCCAGTTCATGCTCGTCCTCGACATCACCGTGGTGAACGTCGCGCTGCCGCGGATCCAGCACGACCTGGGGTTCTCGCAGTCCGGGCTGGCGTGGGTGGTCAACGGCTATGTACTCATGGCCGGCGGCCTGTTGTTGCTCGGCGGGCGGCTGGCCGACATCCTCGGACGGCGGCGGCTGTTCCTGCTCGGCGTCGGGGTGTTCGCGATTGCCTCGGCCACCTGCGGGGCAGCGGCCGACCCGGGCATGCTCGTGGCATCCCGATTCCTGCAGGGCGCGGGCGAGGCCATGGCGGCGCCGGCCTCGCTCGGCCTGATCGCCCTGCTGTTCCCCGATCCGCACGAGCGGATGAAGGCGCTCGGCCTGTGGGGTGGCATCGCCGGGCTCGGCGGCACGTCCGGCACCGTCATCTCCGGGGCGCTGGTCGATCTCGCGTCGTGGCGGTGGATCTTCTTCGTCAACCTGCCGGTCGCCCTCTTCGCGCTCGTGACGGTGCCGCGACTGGTGTCGGAGAGCCGGATGGTCCGCGAGGCCAAGCGTCCGGACTACGCGGGTGCGATCACCGGTACGGGCGGCCTGATCGCCGTCGTCGACGGCTTGTTGCAGGCGGCCACGCACCCGTGGGGCGACTGGCAGGTTCTGCTGCCACTGCTCGGCGGTTTGGGCCTGCTGGCGCTGATGGTCCGCATCGAGGCGGTCTCCGACGCGCCGCTGATACCGCTCGATTTCTTCAAGAACCGCACCCGGGTCGTCACCAACTTCGTGACGCTGTTCTTCTCGTCGGCGTTCTTCAGCTACTTCTTCTTACTGACCCTGTTCGAGCAGCAGATACTCGGTTTCTCACCCCTGAAGGGCGGCCTGTCCTACCTGCCGTTCGGGCTCACGATCGGCGCCGGCATCGGACTCGGTACCGGGCTGATGCCGCGGGTCGGCGTCAAGCCGCTGCTCGTCGCCGGCTTCATCGGCTGCGCCATAGGCCTGTTTCTCACCAGCGGCATCGACGTCAACTCGACGTACGCGAGCGATGTGCTGCCGGGCATGATGGTGCTCGGCCTTGGCTCGGGCATCAGCTTCCCGGCGATCGGCAACGCGTCCCTGCACGAGGTGACCGGGCAGGATTCGTCGCTGGCGTCGGGCGTGCAGAGCGCGATGCAGCAGGTCGGCGGCGCGCTCGGGCTGTCCTGCCTCGTGACGCTCGGGCTGCGGCATGCTGCCGGGCAGATCCGGCACGGAACGCTGCCTGACATCGCCGCGACCCATGGCTACGTGCTGGCGTTCCGGATCGGCGCCGTGCTGCTGGTGATCGGCGGGGTTCTCGTGCTCGTCCTGCTCGAACACGTCGTCGCGCAGCCACGAAGCGCCGTCGCCGAGCTCAGCCCCGACGCCGTCTGACCCCGCGCCGCGAGTCGTCGAGCAGGCGTCGAGCGCGGCTCGGCCAATCGCTGTGCCGCGATCTGTGCAGACCGGATGCTGCGGACTTGATCACCTGTCGATCGCGTACCGGACACGGTCCACAGACCGCAGGTGATCACAGCGCCGATTTCAGGGATCGAGCGCGACCCGAACGGCACGAAACTGCTCCGGTGTGGCCTGCAGGATTCGCAACCGCGGGTCGGGCACGGACAGGAACGGATCGCGGCGAAGGTCGGCGAGCGCGCTCAGTCGGGGGTCGGCGAGCACCGCGTCCACCGCAGTGCGGTCACCCCCGCAGATGACCGCGTCGAGCTGGGCGGCACGCGGCAACAGGATGCGGGCGGCGATGTCTGCCGCATCGGCGAAGGCCGCTCGTGCCTGGTTCGCCCGGCGGCGGGCGAAACGCTGCTGCGACCAGCCGCCGGCCCGGGTGGTCCCCTGCACGTAGGCGGAGCCGACCTTGGATGCGACGAGGTCGCCGCCGACGAAGACGCCCACAGCGTGAGCCCGACGGCGGACGAGCAGCACGCCGACCGTGCGAGGGCGGCTCGCATGGGCGATCAGCACCTCGCGCGGATCCGCGCCCGATGCGGCTGCGGGCAGCGGCGGGAACGGCACCTCGAGCCATGCCCGCGCGCCGTCCGCGCCGGTGAGCCGTAGCTCGGCCGCGTCTGACTCGGTCACCGTCGCGCCATGACGTTCGGCGAAGCCGTCCAGCCATCGAGCCAGGCGTTCGGCAGGGACGCTCACCCGGCGCACGCTCACCGGTCCAGCAGACCACGACTGCGGGAGGATCGTCGGCGTGACGCGACGGAGAATGCCTCGCTGGTCCGAGCTGGCCTCGCTGATCAGGCTGCAGCATCTGGATCGCGTAGCGCGGGCGGCGAGCGTCAACGACCTGCGGCTGGTCGCGCGACGCCGGACACCACGGGCGGTGTTCGACTACACCGACGGCGCGGCCGGGGACGAGATCAGCCTGCGTCGGTCGCGCGAGGCGTTCAGCCGGGTGGAGTTCGTGCCTCGCGTGCTCCGCGACGTCTCGCAGATCGACACGTCGACGACCGTGCTCGGCAGCCCGGCACCGCTGCCGTTCGGCTTCGCACCCACCGGGTTCACCCGGCTGATGCACCACGAGGGCGAGTCGGCGGTGGCCCGGGTCGCGCAGCGCGCCGGCATCCCGTACGCGCTCTCGACCATGGGAACGACATCGCTGGAGGACGTCGCCGCGGCGGCGCCCGACGCACGCCGCTGGTTCCAGCTGTATCTGTGGCGCGACCGCGAGGCGAGCCGCGACTTCGTCAGCCGCTCGCTGGCGGCGGGGTACGAGGCGCTGATGCTGACGGTCGACACGCCGGTCGCCGGGGCGCGGCTGCGCGACGTCCGCAACGGCCTGACCATCCCGCCGGCGCTGACCCTGCGCACGCTCGCGGGCGCGGCCGTGCACCCTGCCTGGTGGCTCAACCTGCTGACCACCCCACCGCTGGAATTCGCCTCGCTGCGGTCGTGGGGCGGCACCGTCGCGGAGCTGGCCAACCAGGTCTTCGACCCCGCGGCCACCCTGCAGGACGTGCGCTGGCTGCGCGAGGCGTGGCCGGGAAGCCTTGTGATCAAAGGGATTCAGACCGCGGAGGACGCACGCATGGTCGTCGACGCAGGCGCGGACGCCGTCGTCGTGTCGAACCACGGCGGGCGCCAGCTCGATCGCGCGCCGACTCCGCTCGAACAGCTGCCGGCCGTCGTCGCGGCAGTGGGCGATCGTGCGGAGGTCTATCTCGACGGCGGCATTCTGAACGGCGCCGACATCGTCGCCGCCGTCGCGCTGGGCGCCCGGGCATGCCTCGTCGGACGCGCTTACCTGTACGGCCTGATGGCAGGCGGCGAGCGAGGTGTGCAGCGTGCCGTCGACATCCTCAGCCAGGAGCTCGTTCGCACCATGCAGTTGCTGGGCGTCACGTCGGTCGCCGAGTTGACGCCGGAGACGATCCGGCTGCGCGACCGCTGATGCCCCGCGCATCGGCGGCGTCGCTGATCATGTGCAGATCGGAGGGTTCGGGCGCGCCGATCTGCACACTGATCGCCGGATCGAGTGCGGTTACGTGGCTGCTGATGCGCCACTAGGCTGCGCTAGCGTGGACCCAGGATTGAACATCGTCGAGTTCGTCCCGTCCGTCGAGCAGTACGCGTTCACGTTCGGTGGTGTCGCGCCGGTGCGTCGCGTGGCCCCCGGTACCGCGTTGCGGCTGTGGTCCGAGGACGCGTTCGGCGGCAAGCTGCGCAGCACCAGCGACAAGTCGAGTGCGAACGTCGACCTGCGTTTCGTGAACGCGCAGACCGGGCCGTTCTACGTCGACGGCGCCGAGCCAGGCGACGCGCTCGCGCTGCACATGGTCAGCATCGAGCCGGCGCGCGACTGGGGCGCATCGGCGGCGATCCCGTTCTTCGGCGGCCTGACCAGCACCGACCGCACCGCGACGCTGCAGGATCCGCTGCCCGACATGACCTGGATCTACCACGTCGACAGCGCGCGGCGCACCGTCGCGTTCGAGGCGCAGCACAGCGAGCTTCGCGTCGAGCTGCCGCTGGCGCCGATGCTCGGCACGGTCGGCGTCGCCCCCGCCGGGGGTGAGGTGCGCAGCTCGCTGGTACCGGACCGGTTCGGCGGCAACATGGACTGCCCGCAGATGCGCGCCGGCGCCACTTGCTTCCTGGGCGTCAACGTCGAGGGTGCGCTCTTCTCGATCGGTGACGGGCACTACCGGCAGGGTGAGGGCGAGGCCTGCGGCACGGCGGTCGAAGGTGCCATGACGACGACGCTCATCGTCGAGCTGATCAAGGGCGCGGCGCCGGCCTGGCCACGGCTGGAGGACGACGAGCACTGGATGACGGTCGGGTCGAGCCGGCCGCTGGAGGACGCGTGGCGGATCGCCCAGGTCGAGCTGGTCCGGTGGTTCGGCGAGCTCTACGGCCTGCACGCGATGGACGCCTACCAGTTGCTGTCGCAGATCGTCGAGGTTCCCGTGTCCAACGTGGTCGACGCGAACTACAGCGTCACGGTCAGTGCCGCCAAGTCGCTGCTGCCGGCTGCGGACGCGTTCGGTGGGATGCACCGCGAGCTGCGGGCCCGCGCGGCCGCGCTGTAACGGAGGAGACGTCATGGATCTGCAACTGACCGGCCTGCGCGTGCTCGTGAGCGGCGGCACCCGCGGCATCGGACGCGCGACCGTCGAGGCGTTCCTCGACGAGGGCGCGGCGGTCGCGTTCTGCGCGCGGACCGCCCCCGACGTAGACAAGACCGCCGAGGCCCTCGGCGCGGGCGGGGCGACCGTCGTCGGCACAGCGCTCGACGTGGCGGACGGTGAGGCGCTCGCGTCGTGGGTACAGCAGTCAGCGGAGCGGCTCGGCGGCATCGACATCGTCGTGTCCAACGTGAGCGCGCTCGCGATCCCGGACACCGAGGAGAACTGGACGGCCTCGCTGGCCACCGACCTCATGGGCACCGTGCACCTCGTCAAGGCGGCGATGCCGTTTCTCGAGGCAAGCAGCGCCGCCTCGATCGTGGCCGTCTCCAGCGTCTCCGGCCGCGAGGTCGACTTCGCCGTCGGGCCGTACGGCACGGTGAAAGCGGCGCTCGTGCATTACGTCCAGGGACTGGCGTACCAGCTTGCCGGCAAGGGCATCCGTGCCAACACCGTCTCGCCGGGGAACACGTTCTTCGAAGGCGGCGTCTGGGACAACGTCAAGCACGGCAACCCCGAGCTCTATGCGACAGCCCTCGCGCTCAACCCGACCGGCCGGATGGGCACCCCGCAGGAGATGGCCAAGGCGGTCGTGTTCGTCGCCAGCCCGGTCTCGAGTTTCACCAGCGGCACCAACCTGGTCGTCGACGGAGCGCTGACCCGAGGCGTGCAGTTCTGACGCGCCGCTCGCTCGCGGTTCTCGATCCGTGCGGCACACTGCAGGCATGAGTGTCACAACCGACCCGATGTCAGCGCAGACCCGGGCAGCAATCGAACTCGTCGAGGCGCACAGCGCGCGCAATTACGCGCCGCTGCCCGTCGTCATCGCCGAGGGCGACGGCGCGTGGGTCCGCGACGTCGACGGGCGCCGCTACCTCGACCTGCTCGCTGCGTACGGCGCGCTGAACTTCGGGCACCGCCACCCCCAACTCACCGCCGTCGCGCATGCGCAACTCGACCGCCTCACCCTCACCAGCCGGGCGTTCCACAACGATCAGCTCGGCACGTTCTGTGCCGAACTCGCCGCGCTCGCCGGCATGGATCTCGTGCTGCCGATGAACACCGGCGCCGAAGCCGTCGAGACCGCGCTGAAGACAGCCCGCAAGTGGGGCTACCAGGTCAAGGGAATCCCGCAGGACCAGGCCAAGATCGTGGTCGTCGGCGGGAACTTCCACGGCCGGACGATCACTATCGTCAGCTTCTCCGACGACAAGGAGTCCACGGCCGACTTCGGACCGTTCACTCCCGGGTTCGTCCGCGTCCCGTACGGCGACGCCGATGCCCTGCGCGCGGCGATCGACGATCAGACCGCGGCTGTCCTGATCGAGCCGATCCAGGGCGAGGGCGGAGTGGTGATCCCGCCCGAGGGCTACCTGGCGGCCGTGCGTGACGCGTGCACCGAGGCGAACGTGCTGATGATCGCCGACGAGATCCAGTCCGGGCTCGGCCGCACCGGCTACACGTTCGCCTGCGACCACGACGGTGTGCGCCCGGACGTCTACGTCCTGGGCAAGGCGCTCGGCGCCGGCATCGTGCCGCTGTCGGCGGTCGTGTCCCGAAGCGACGTCCTGGGCGTGTTCCGGCCCGGCGAGCACGGCAGCACGTTCGGGGGGAACCCGCTCGCCTGCGCGCTCGGGATCGCGGTCGTCCGCATGATCGCGACCGGCGAGTACCAGCAACGCGCCGCCACCCTGGGCGAGCGCCTCGCCGAGATGCTGCAGGCGCTGCCGTCCGACGCCGTCACAGCCGTGCGCAGCCGCGGGCTGTGGGCCGGCATCGACCTCG
>DASXRA010000356.1:0-2265 GCA_036506855.1 Jatrophihabitantaceae bacterium | reverse complement strand
TACTCGGCCGGTGTGTCGGAGGAGGTCGTCGGCAAGGCGCTCGCCGGCAGGCGCGACGACGTGCTGCTGGCGACGAAGGTGCGCATGCCGATGGGCGACGGCCCCAACGACGCCGGCCTCTCGCGGCATCACGTGATTCGTGCCTGCGAGGCGAGCCTGCGACGTCTCGGCACGGATTACGTCGACCTCTACCAGGTGCACGAGTGGGACGGGCAGACGCCGTTGGAAGAGACGCTCGGCGCGCTCGACCTGCTGGTGCGGTCGGGCAAGGTGCGCTACGTCGGCGCGTCGAACTACGCGGCGTGGCAGTTGATGAAGGCGCTGGGCGTTGCCGACAACGCCGGCCTGCCACGGTTCGTCAGCCAGCAGATCCACTACACGCTGCAAGCCCGCGAAGCCGAGTACGAGCTGGTGCCGCTCTCGCTGGACCAGGGGCTGGGCATTCTCGTGTGGAGCCCGCTGGCCGGTGGCCTGTTGTCAGGCAAGTACCGCCGTGATGCCGACGTCCCAGCGGGCACGAGAAGGTTCGCCGGATGGGACGAGCCGCCCGTCCGCGACGAAGCCAAGCTCTACGACACGATCGACGTGCTGGTCGAGATCGGCGAATCGCGCGGCGTCTCGGCGGCGCGGATCGCGTTGGCGTACATCATCGGAAAGCCTGGCGTGACTTCGGTGATCGTCGGCGCCCGCACCGAGGAGCAGCTGGCCGACAACCTCGCCGCCGCGGACGTCACGCTCACCGCCGACGAGCTGGTCCGGCTCGACGACGTGAGCGCGATGCCGCTGCTCTACCCGTACTGGCACCAGGCCAACACGTCGAGCGACCGGCTCAGCGCCGCCGACCTCAGCTTGCTGCGGCCGCACATCCCAAGCGACTAGGACGTGCTGCTGCGCTGCCACAGGTCGATGCCGCCCTCGACGGCATGGCGGTCGATCTCGGCGAGCTCCTCGGCGGAGAAGTCGAGCCCGTCCAGCGCGGCGAGGTTCTCCTCGAGCTGGGCCACGCTGCTCGCACCGGCCACGATCGACGTCATCCGCGGATCGCGCAGGCACCACGCGAGCGCCATCTGCGCGAGCGACTGGCCGCGACGGCGGGCGAGCGCGTCGAGCGCGCGGATGTGCGCCACGTTCTGCTCGGTGAGCAAGTCGCGGGACAGCGACGAGTTCTCGGCCATCCGCGACTCGGCCGGAACGCCGTCCAGGTACTTGGACGTCAGCATCCCCTGGGCCAGCGGCGAGAAGGCGATACATCCCGCGCCCGAAGCCTCGAGCGTGTCGAGCAGGCCGCCCTCGATCCACCGGTTCAGCATCGAGTAGGACGGCTGGTGGATGAGCAACGGCGTCCCCATCTCGTGCAAGAGGCGCGCCGCCTCCGCGGTGCGCTCGGGCGAGTACGACGAGATGCCGGCGTACAGCGCGCGGCCGGACCGTACCGCCGTGTCGAGCGCGCCCATCGTCTCTTCGAGCGGGGTGTCCGGGTCGAAGCGGTGGGAGTAGAAGACGTCGACGTAGTCGAGCCCCATCCGCGACAACGACTCGTCGAGGCTGGCCAGTAGGTACTTGCGCGAACCCCATTCGCCGTACGGGCCGGGCCACATGTCGTAGCCGGCCTTGGTCGAGATGAACAGCTCGTCGCGATACGGCGCGAGGTCCTCGCGCATGATCCGCCCGAAGTTCGTCTCGGCGCTGCCGTACGGCGGTCCGTAGTTGTTGGCGAGGTCGAAGTGCGTGACGCCGAGGTCGAACGCCCGGCGCAGGATCGCGCGCTGGGTGTCGATCGGCCGGTCGTTGCCGAAGTTGTGCCACAGGCCCAGCGAGATCAGCGGTAACTGGACACCGCTGCGGCCGCAGCGCCGGTAGGTCGTCGACTGATAGCGGTCGTCCGCGGCAACGTAGCTCACGGACGGTAAGCCTAACGATGCCGCGATCGGCGTCGGCAGGCTCAGCCGGTCACTGCCGACACCGGGTCGACCTGCAGCGGGCAGCCGCGCAGTTCGAGCGGCATGTCGACGGTCTCGGTCTGGCCGGGCGGGGCGACCCGCACGGCGTCGGAGTTCTTGGCGTTGCACGTCGAGAACCCGGTCAGCGTCGTGTCGGCCGCCTTGCCCGGCGCGAGCATCACGACCCGCGCGGCCTTGGCCGACGCGACCGCGGGCTTGCCGAGCACGGTGCCTGCGCGCAGCAGCGTCACCTGGGGTGCACCTGACATGGCACACGTCGCGGGTCCGGTGTTGGCGAACGAGATCGACGCGAACTGACGGCCGG
>DASXRA010000355.1:0-8516 GCA_036506855.1 Jatrophihabitantaceae bacterium | reverse complement strand
CAGCCGTCGTCGACGACCGTCGTGCAGTCCGGCTCGGCGATGATGGCCAGGCCGGTGACGGCCTCGCCCGGCGGCAGCCCCGCCCGCTCGTGCAGCATCGCCTCGCGCCATGCTCCGTCGGCGTAGAGCCGTACCTGGTGTGGCGGCGAGCTGCCGCCGAAAAGCGGCGCGGGCGGCAGGTCGGTTTGCTCGCTGAGGCCGGTTGCCTCGACCGCGATGGCCTCGACGATCAGCGGACGATCGAGCAGGAACGAGTACGTCTGCCGGTACCGCGCTTCGAATGCGGCCGTCATCGCAGGCGGGGCGGCGAGCTCCACCGGCACGGCCGTGTCGGTGCCGTCGTAGCGCACGTGAGCCCGCCGGGCGACGCGTACCCGCTCGACGCCTTGGTCGGCCAGCTCTGCCCGGGTGGTCGCCTCCAGCGCGTCCGCGACCTCGGTCAGCCGCGAGGCGGTCGACAGCGGCTGCTCGACGGACTGCTCGCGCATCGCCGTCGTGTCGGCGAGCCCGATGCCGAGCGCCGACAGCACGCCGGCCATCGGCGGGACGAGCACGGTGCGGATGCCCAGCGAGTCAGCGACCGCGCAGGCGTGCTGAGCACCCGCGCCGCCGAACGTGGTCAGCACGTACTCGCTGACGTCGTGGCCCTTCTGCACGGAGATCTTCTTGATCGCATTGGCCATGTTGGCCACTGCGACCTGCAGGAATCCCTCGGCGACCTGCTCGGGTGTTCGCTCTCCTTTGCTCTGCACACCTATGCGCAACGCCAGATCGGCAAATCGCCGCCGCACCACGTCGACGTCCAGCGGCTGGTCGCCGTCTGGGCCGAAAACGCAAGGGAAATGCGACGGCTGGATCCGGCCGAGCATGACGTTCGCGTCGGTCACTGTCAGCGGACCACCGCCCCGGTAGCAGGCCGGCCCCGGGTCGGCGCCTGCGGAATCCGGGCCGGCGCGGTACCGGCCGCCGTCGAAGTGCAGCACCGATCCGCCGCCGGCGGCCACGGTGTGGATGTCGAGCATCGGCGCGCGCAGCCGCACGCCGGCCACCTGCGCGTTGAACACCCGCTCGTACTCGCCGGCGAACAACGACACGTCGGTGGACGTCCCGCCCATGTCGAAGCCGATCACCTTGCCGAATCCGGCCGCCTGCGACGTGCGGACCATGCCGACGATCCCGCCCGCCGGCCCGGACAGCACGGCGTCCTTGCCGCGGAAGTGCCCTGCCTCGGTCAACCCGCCGTTGGACTGCATGAACATCAGCCGTACGCCTTGCGTCTGCGACGCGACTCGGTCGATGTAGCGGCGCAGCACCGGCGACAGGTACGCGTCCACGACGGTGGTGTCGCCACGCGGCACCAGCTTCATCAGCGGGCTCACCTCGCTGGACAGCGACACCTGACCGAAGCCGATCTGTCGGGCGAGCGAGCCGATCGCCTGCTCGTGCGACGGGTACAGGTGACTGTGCATGCAGACCACGGCAACCGCGCTGATGCCGTCGTCGTGGGCGCGGCGCAAGTCGGCGGCGAGCTTGTCCAGATCGGGTGGGCGCAGCACCGTACCGGACGAGTCGATGCGCTCGTCGACCTCGATCACCCGCTCGCACAAGGGTTCTGGCAACACGATGTGCCGGTCGAAGATCCGCGGACGGTTCTGGTACGCGATGCGCAGCGCGTCACCGAACCCGCGGGTGATCACCAGTGCGGTGCGGTCGCCGGTCCGCTCGAGCAGCGCGTTGGTGGCGACGGTGGTGCCCATCCGGATCGCGTCGATCTGCGCGACGTCGTCGACGAACGTCCGGATGCCCGCGAGCGCTGCATCGGCGTAACGCAAGGGGTTGTCGGAGAGCAGCTTGTGCGTGACGATGCCGCCGTCCGGACGGCGAGCGACGACGTCGGTGAACGTCCCGCCGCGATCGATCCAGAACTGCCAGCCGGCCATCCGATCATCATTGCCGACGCCGCGGCGGCGACCTCAGTTGCCGAGCGGCCGGAGGATCGCCCAGGCCAGGGCGGCCACCGCGGCTGCCCCCGGGATCGTCAACACCCACGCGAACGCGATGTTGCCGGCGACTCCCCAGCGCACGGCCGAGAAGCGACGCGTGGCGCCGACCCCCATCACGGACGACGTGATCACATGCGTCGTCGACACGGGCAGGCCGAGCTGCGACGTCGTCAGCATGATGCTGCTCGCCACTGTCTGCGCGGCGAATCCGCTTGCCGGCGACAGCGAGATGATCCGTCGCCCGAGCGTGCGCATGATCCGCCAGCCGCCCGAGTACGTCCCGAGCGAGATCGCACTGGCGGCCGACAGGATCACCCACAGCGGGATGCCGGTATGCGGCGTGAGATGGCCGGAGACGACCAGCGCCAGTGCGATCACACCCATCGTCTTCTGCGCGTCCTGCGTCCCGTGACCGAACGCCATCGCGCCGGCCGACGCGATCTGCGCCCACCGGAATCCGCGATTCACCTTGTGCGCGTTGGCATTCCGGAACGTCCAGAGCACCCCGAGCATGAACAGGTAGCCGAGGACGAGTCCGCCCAGCGGAGAGCTGACCATCGGCACCACGACCTTGTCGCCGATCCCGCTCCACTTGACGCCGTCCGAGCCCACCAGGGCCGCCCCGATCAGTCCGCCGATCAGCGCGTGCGATGACGAGGACGGCAGCCCGAAGTACCACGTGCCGAGATTCCAGGTGATCGCGCCGATCAGGCCGGCCAGGACGATCACCAGTCCGGTGCGCCCGTTGGGTGCGTCGATGATGCCCGACCCGACCGTGGCGGCGACCTTCGTCGAGATCAGCGCACCGACGACGTTGGCGACGGCCGCCATGGCGAGCGCCACCCGCGGGGTCAGGGCCCGCGTCGAGATCGAGGTGGCGATCGCGTTGGCCGCGTCGTGAAAGCCGTTGGTGTAGTCGAAGCACAGGGCGATGACCACGATCAACACCGTCAGCGCGGTAACGCTCACGCGTCAGGACTCCTTGACGGCGATCGTCTCGACCGCGTGAGCCACGTGCTCGAGCCCGTCGGCTGCCTCCTCGAACAAGTCGGCCACCTGGCGCAGCTTGAGCGTCTCCAGCGCGTCGTAGTCGCCGCTGAACAGCTTGGTCAGCAGCTTGCGGTAGACGCGGTCGGCCTCGTTCTCCAGCCGGTTCACCTCGATCCAGTACGGCTCGAGGTCGCGCATCGTCCGCAGCCTGGTCATCGCTTCGGCGGTTTCCGCGGACGACCGGCGCAGCAGGGTGATCTGATCGCCCATGAGCAGCGGCAGCGTGCCGAGCCCGGTCAGCACCACGAAGTCGGCCGCTGCCTCCATCGCGTCCACGACGTCGTCGAGGGCGCCGGCCAGCCGGTAGATGTCCTCGCGGTCGAACGGGGTCACGAAGCTCGTGTTGAGCTGACGGAGGATGCGGTGCGTCGCGGTGTCGCCGACGTGCTCGCACTCGCGCAGGTCCTTCGCGATGGTCGCCCGGACGGCATTGGGGTCCATCAGGCCGGCGAGCAGGTCGGCCGCCGCGGCGACATTTCGGCCCGCGTCGGCAAACATGTCGTAGAACGCGCTGTCGCGCGGAGTCAGACGGAACGCCACGGCGGCAGAGTATCGGCAACCTGGTGTTAAGCCAGGCGTCACCCGCCGTCTACCGGGCTAGCGACCCCTCCGGACGCGCCGGGCGACCAGCAGGGCCACGACCACCGCGGCGCCGCCGAGCACCGCCATGCCGGCCGGCGTCTTCGCCTTCGCGACCAGGCTCTGTTTGGTCTGCTTCGCGATCCGCTTGGGGCTCGTCCGCTCGGCGAGCTGGTCGACGGCCACCGCCAGCGACGCGCGGGCCTGCTCGATGTCGTGCTCGATATCGTCAGCTGTCCGGTTCGCCGCCACGCTGCCACTCCCCTTTGCGCCCGTCGGACACGTCCGTGAAAGCCTAGCCGCATGACCCGTCTGTCTCCCGGCGACGCCGCGCCGGTATTCACCCTGCCCGACGCCGACGGCAAGGACGTCTCGCTGGGCGATTTCCGCGACCGCAAGGTCGTCGTCTACTTCTACCCGGCCGCGTCCACGCCCGGGTGCACGAAGGAGGCCTGCGACTTCCGCGACAACCTCGCCGAGCTGAACGACGCGGGCTTCGCGGTCGTCGGCATCTCGCCGGACAAGCCGGAAAAGCTGGCCAAGTTCCGCGACGCCGAGGCGCTGACCTTCCCGCTGCTATCCGATCCGTCGCGCTCGGCGCTCGAGGCCTACGGCGCGTACGGCGAGAAGACCCTGTACGGCAAGAAGATCATCGGGGTCATCCGCTCGACGTTCGTCGTGGACGAGGCCGGCAAGATCGAGCAGGCGCTCTACAACGTCAAGGCCACCAGCCACGTCGCCAAACTGCGCCGCGACCTCGACGTCTGAGCCTTCGACGCCTGAAATCCTGGTGATCACGAGAGAAGAGCAGCGAACGCGTCCATAAAGTGTCGTATGGCATGAATATGCTGCCGCCTCGACCAGCTTCGCGGGCGTGCTCCGTCATCTGGGGCTCCGACAGGCTGGCGGAATGCAAGCACACATCGCTCGGCGCATCCGCCACTTCGGTATCGACACATCTCATTTCACGGGGCAGGCACACGCCCGCGGCAAACCAAGTAGTCACCGGCTGACGCCGCAGCAGGTGCTGGTCGTGCGACCGCCGGGCTCGCTACGCGTCAAGGCACCGGTGTTGCGCAGAACGCTCGTCGAGATCGGCCGTCCATACCAATGTCAACACTGCGGTCTCGACCCGAAGCAGATCCCGGTAACCCTGCATGTCGACCACATCGACGGAGACTGGCTGAACAACCGGCCCGAGAACTTGCGCTTTCTCTGCCCGAACTGTCACTCGTTGACGCCCACGTATTGTGTGCCGCGGAAAGCGGGGCCGTAGCCCAACGGCAGAGGCAAACGATTTAGGGTCGTTGCAGTGTGGGTTCGAATCCCACCGGCCCCACGCATGTGAAGTAGCCTGTCCTGCCAGCACTGCCGTCCGCCGGCGAGCCCTAGTCGACCGATGGCTCGGGGTCGGCTGCGCTTGCTGCGCGCAGTTCTCGACGCAGAGCCTGGATCTCGGCTCGGAGCTCTGCGACGTCGCGTTGGGTCATCGCTTGCGCATCAGCCTCGACCTCGCGCACCTTCTCGATCAGCCACGACGCGATTGACGCCGTGACGACGCCGAGCAGCGCAATGCCCGCCAGCATGAGTCCGGCCGCGACGAACCGACCCTGGCCGGTGACCGGGTACCGGTCGCCGTATCCGACCGTGGCGATCGTCGTCATCGCCCACCACAACGCGTCGCCATAATTGTTGATGTCGGCGCCCGGATGTCCGCGTTCGGCGTCCAGAACGGCAAGCCCGGCAGAACCGATGATGAGCACCGTCGCGCCGGAGACATAGGTGATGACGCGCCCGCGCAAGGAGTTGGTGGCCCGACGGTTGAGCACCCGAAGCAGCATGGCGAGCCTGAGCAGGCGCAGCGGGCGAAGGATCGGCAGAGCGATCACGAGCAGGTCGGGGATGTGCCGTCCCGCGTAACGCGCCCTGTGCCCGGCGAGGACGAGCCGCACGACGTAGTCGAGAGCGAACAAGGCCCAGGACACGTACACGACGACGCGGCAGAGATCTTTCCAGCCGGACGACAGACCTGGGCGTGAGGACGGGCCAGGCGTACGCGACGAGAAAGGCGACCGCGGCGACCGCCAGCGGCCATTCAGTACGGCTTTCCCATTGCTGGACGCGGGCTGTCTGTCGAGCTCACGCGGGCAGTATGGGACGTGCGATCGCGTGCTCGGCGCGCTGGGCTTCAAGGGCCGCGACGAGCGGGCCTCGATCGCCGCGCCACACGGCGAGTGCAAGCTCGAGCCGAAACTGGAACTCGTGCGCATTGTCGGCGCCGTATGCGATCCCGGAGGTCTTCTGCCGATTGCTCACTTGCACGGACGTCGACGTGTCGTCCTCGGAATGGGCGTAGCCGACCATCTTGTCGAATAACCACTCCCGTGTTGCCTGTGGACCTCGGAACAACAGTCGCCGTCCGGTCACGAGCGCATCACCGATATCGATCGGTGTCGGCGTTGTCGGCCCGGGAACGAAGGTTCCTCGGCTTTGCCCGACGCGGTAGCGAACACCTTTCGCAACGCGGAACGAGACGCCCTGCGACGCGCCCTTCCAGTGTCCGGGCGTCGCGCGGGGTTCGATGAGCGGCGCCCCTGATAAGCAGGAACGGCCGCTCGCCGGCCTTCAGCACGAACCCGGACACCGCACTCGGCTCGAATCCGTCGAACGACTTTGCGGCCTCGATACACGACGCCAGTTCGTCGTCGTCCTCGGTCCATTCCGCCAACTCGTGCTCGTACCGCTCGTGAACCTTGGCCTCGCGGCGGGCAGCGAGAAAGCCCTTCTTCGGCTCGGAACTTGGAGCGGACGCACCGTCCTCGACCCAGAACTGCCACCCGTGTGGCGCCGGCGGCCAGGACGGATCCGGTTGCCAACCGGCCGGAGGCACCCATCCGGAAGGCGGAGCGGGCCAGCCCGGGGGAACGACGAAACGCGCCATCGAATCCCTCCCACCCTCTGGCCCGTACCCGGAACGATATCGCCAAGATCGTCATCACTCAGTCGGCGGAGAGGTCGGACTTGACGACCTTGCCGGTGGGGTTGCGCGGCAAGGCGTCGACGAAGACGACGTCGCGCGGCACCTTGTACCGCGCCACGTTGGCGCGGACGTATTCGCGCACCGCGTCGACGTCCAAGGCGGCGCCCGGCGAGCGCACCACGTAGGCACGCAGCCGCTCACCGAATTCGGCGTCGGGGACGCCGATCACGGCCGCCTCGACGACGCTGCCGTGGGCGGCCAGCAGTTCCTCGACCTCGCCGGGGAACACGTTCTCGCCGCCGGAGACGATCATGTCGTCGTCGCGGCCGTCGACGAACAGCCGCCCGCCCTCGTCGAAATGGCCGATGTCGCCGCTGTCCATCAGCCCGTCGACGACCTGCTTGCCACCGCCGCCCGTGTAGCCGGCGAACTGCAGGCCGTTGCCGACGAAGATCCGCCCGACCTGGCCGCGCGGTACCGGTGCACCCTGCGCGTCGAGCAGCCGAACCGTGACGCCCAGCGGCGGACGTCCGACACAACCCGGCGCCTCGCGCAGGTCGGCCGGCGTCGCGATCGTGGCGAAGGAGACCTCGGTGGAGCCGTACAGGTTGTAGAGCACGTCGCCGAACACGCCGCGCGCCCGGACGGCCAGCTCGGGCGAGAGCGGCGCGCCCGCGAGGCAGATGATGCGCAGCGCCGACGTGTCGCGCCGGCTGATCTCGTCCTCGCCGAGCGCGAGCACACGGGACAGCATCACCGGCACCATCGAGAGCACGTCGCACTGATGTGACGCGACCGCGTCCAGCGTCGCGAGCGGATCGAAGCGGCGCCGCACGACCACCGTGTCGCCGACCGCGAGGGCCATCGCCGAGCTGAACAGTCCCCAGGAGTGGAACACCGGCGCGGCGACGAAGGCGGTGCGCCCGCCCCGGAACGGAACCTTGCTCAGGAACCCGCCGGGCGCGACGAGTGACTTGCCGATGTCGCGAGGGGCGCCCTTCGGCGTGCCGGTCGTCCCGCTGGTGAGCATGACCAGTCGCTGCTGGACTTCCGGCGCAGGTGGCGGGTCAGGATCGCCGGCAGCGACGAGGTAGTCGAGCGTCCGCCCATCCGGCTTGCCGTCGACCCAGGCCAGGACGCGGCCCATCTTCGGCCGGTAATCCGCGACGACGGGGGTGAACTCGTCGTCGTGGACGAGCAGTGCCACCGCCTCGCGTTCGCACACCGCGCGCAGTTCCGGCGCGGCGAATTCGGTGTTGAGCAGCAGCGTCCGCGCGCCGACCTTGGCCGCGGCGGCGATCGCCTCGAACAGCCCTCGGTGGTTTCGGCACAAGATGCCCACCCCGTCGCCGGCTTCCAAACCGGCGGCGAGCCAGGCGTTCGCCAGGGCGTTCGAGCGCGAGTCGAGCTGCCGGAACGTCAGCGAGCCGCGCTCGTCGACAAGCGCCGTCGCGTCGCCGTGCAATTGCGCGCCCGCGGTGATGAGCAGCCCCACGCCCCCGTAGTTGCCGAAGCTGCGCAGCACGCGAAAGTAGCGGTGCGGCGGCTGCACGCTCACCGCTCCGCTGGCAACCAGCGCGGCGGCCGAGAACGCCTCGTCCGCGGAACGCTTCAGCAGCCGCGCGGCGCCGCCGAGCGGGTTGCGACTCATGCCCGGACCGTACAACCACTGGCGCGAACGGCACATTGCGGCGACGATGGAGGCAACACCTCGAACACGGGAGCGAGATTATGAGCCGTCAGTGCGACGTTCCCGGTTGCACCGCCGAAGGCCATCACCGCACGGTGATGGGCAAGGTGCTGTGCTCACGCTGCAACGATCGCCGGGTCGTCGCCGAGACGGCCTGCATGGCCGGTAACGGCACGCCGACCGCCCCGGCCGGCTGGTGGCACCGCTTAGTCAC
>DASXRA010000354.1:0-2244 GCA_036506855.1 Jatrophihabitantaceae bacterium | reverse complement strand
CTGGTCTGAGCGGCCGCCGGTTCGCGGTGCGAACACCGACGCCGCGAAGGCGAGGAGCAGGTCGCAGACCGTCGTGACGGCTCGCGACACGACGGCCACGGCGATCGCCGGGCTCGTCGCCACGACGCCGGACAGCGCCAGGACGAGCGCGACGTCGCGCGCGCCCGCTCCGGCCGGCAACATGAACGCGATCAGCCCGACCGCCCAGGCCAGGGCGTAGCCGCCGACGCACGCCGCGAAGAGCGTCCCGACACCGTGCCCCTTGAAGCCGGCGGTGAGTATCGCGACGTGCAGGCCGTAGCTCAGCCAGCCGACGCTCGCCCACGTGGCCGCGACGGCCATCGCCCGGCCCGGCAGGACGGGCGGCAGCGAGGTGCTGAGCCTGGACACCGGAACCCGGCGCAGGCACGACCACAGCACACGCGGCATCAGCATGGCGGCGAGCACCGGAACCGGCACGAGGAGCCACCACACCTCCGGATGCCGCCCGGCATCGACGAACGGGACGGTCGCCGCGGCGATGATCAGGCCGGTGGCAAGGCTCACCACCACGGCGATCACGAACGCGGCTGCCGACCGGCGGCGCGGCACGTCGTGATCGCGGGCGAACTCCATCTGGGCGAGGACGGCCCACACGGCGCCCGGCACGTACTTGCCCAGCTGCCCGACGAAGTAGACCCGGGCGGCCGGACGGGCGGGCAGGTCCGAGCCGAGCCCGCCGAGGATCGCGCGCCACGCCCGCATCCCGCAGAACAACCCTGCCAGCATCGGCGGCGCGCACAGGGCCGCCCGCGCCCAGCCGATCTCGCGCAGGTGCCCGCTCACCTCGTCCCATCGGGAGGCCACCGCGTAGGCGGGCAAACCGACCGCGACCAGGAGAAACGCCATGCGCAGCAGGCGCAGGAGCGACGCGTTCCGAGATGCGCGGATGCGGGCCACTCGGCTCATGCTGGACACAGGCCCATGCTAGGGCTCTGGGATACTGGCTCGTCGAGCACCGCACCCGAAACCTGTGGAGGTTCCTCGCGTCATGCGCGTTCTGGTCACCGGTGGGGCAGGCTTCATCGGCTCGAACTTCGTCCAGCGCACGGTCGCGAACCGGCCCGGCACCCAGGTCACGGTGCTCGATGCACTCACCTACGCCGGGAACGAGGTCAATCTCGAGCCGGTGCGCGGGCAGGTCGAGCTGGTGAAGGGCGATATCGCCGACGCCGAGACCGTCGACAAGCTGGTCGCCGAGACCGACGTCGTCGTGCACTTCGCCGCCGAGTCGCACAACGACAACTCGCTGCAGGACCCGTCGCCGTTCGTGCACACCAATCTCGTCGGCACGTTCACGCTGCTGCAGGCCGTGCGCACGCACGGGGTGCGTTTTCATCACATCTCGACCGACGAGGTCTACGGCGACCTCGAACTCGACGACCCGAAGCGGTTCACGCCGCAGACGCCGTACAACCCGTCCAGCCCGTACAGCTCCACGAAGGCAGGTTCGGACCTGCTCGTGCGGGCGTGGGTTCGCTCGTTCGGCGTGCAGGCCACGATCTCGAACTGCTCCAACAACTACGGGCCCTACCAGCACATCGAGAAGTTCATCCCGCGGCAGATCACCAATGTCCTGAGCGGAATCCGGCCGAAGCTCTATGGCGCGGGCGCGAACGTGCGCGACTGGATCCACGTCCACGACCACAACGACGCGGTGTGGGCGATCATCGACCGCGGCGCGATCGGCGAGACCTACCTGATCGGCGCCGACGGCGAGCAGAGCAACCAGCGAGTGCTCGAACTCGTCCTCGACCTGATGGGCAAGCCGGCCGACTGGTACGACCACGTCACCGACCGCCCAGGCCACGACATGAGGTACGCGATCGACTCGTCGAAGCTGCGCGACGAGCTGGGCTGGACGCCCTCGTTCACAAACCTGCGCGACGGCCTTGCGGACACGATCCGCTGGTACGCCGAGAACGACGCCTGGTGGCGCCCGCTGAAGGCTGCCGTCGAGGCGCGGTACGCCGAGAACGGTCAGTAGTTGCGCTGGCTGATCACCGGGGCGGCAGGCCAGCTCGGCACCGATCTGCGGCGCGCACTGCGCGGCGAGGACGTGCTGGCACTGCGCCATTCCGAACTCGATATCGCTGACTCGGCGGCGGTGGCCAAGGCGGTCGCGGATGTCGCGCCGGACGTCGTCGTCAACGCTGCCGCCTATACCGCTGTCGACGCCGCCGAATCCGACGAAGAGGCCGCTCA
>DASXRA010000353.1:0-1942 GCA_036506855.1 Jatrophihabitantaceae bacterium | reverse complement strand
AGTCGGAGCGCATCGCCCCCTGCGCGCAACACGCGACGATCAGGGTCTGACCAGGGGCGACCCGCGTCGCCGAGAGGACCTGCCGCGCCCAGCCGATGCCGAACGCCGACAGCGCGGGCGCGCCGTCGTGCAGCGTTAGGTGGCCACCGACAAGTGGCACGTCGTAGATGCGGCAGCCCTCTTGCATGCCACGCAGTGCCTCACGTGCGGTGGCTTCGTCGCCGACGACGGTGTCGACGATGCCGAGCGGGGTCGCGCCCATAGCGGCGAGGTCGTTGACATTGGTCAACACGGCGGCGAGCCCGGCGCCGTAAGGATCGGCCGCCACGAAAGCGGGCAGCAGCGCCTCGCCGCAGGCAACGACCTGGGTGCCATTCGCATTGACGACCGCGCCGTCATCGCCGGGTCCGTGCACCCAGCTGCCCGCGCCGAACACCTCGCCGACCAGCCCGATGCCGCGCTTCGCGCGCAGGGCTGGACTCGTCCGTAGTGCGACTGCCAGCGCATCGAGCTCAACTGCGGAGGTCACTGGCGCTCCTCAGGCTGGCCTGTCGGAAAGTGAACGAAACATTTAGCATAGGCCACGTGCCGCTTCCCTCGTTCCTGGATCTGCCTGCCCGGCAGGTTAAGCCCAGGACGGCTGGGCTCACGCACGTTCTGGACAAGGGAGCGAGTTCCTCCGGCACCGCAGCGCTACTGGATGCGGCGGCACCGTACATGGACGTATGGAAGTTCGGCTGGGGGACCGCCTATATCGACCCGACGCTGGCTGACAAGCTCGAACTGCTCGCCGGACACGACGTCCGAGCCTGCCTCGGCGGGACGCTGCTCGAGATCGCCTGGTCGCAGGGCAAGGCGGCCGACTGTCTCGCCTGGGCAAGCGATGTTGGGTTCGGCTCGGTCGAGGTGTCGCGTGGGGTCGCTGCGATGACCATCAGCGAGAAGCGCGAGCTGATCCGGGCGGCCGCGCGCTCGTTCGTCGTGTTCTCCGAGGTCGGCCGCAAAGACCCGCACGAGGACCTGTCGACACAGCAATGGACGAACGAGGTCGCAGCCGACCTGGACGCCGGCGCCCGATGGGTGATCGCCGAGGGCCGCGAGAGCGGCAGCGTCGGCCTGTATCGGCCTGACGGCAGCGTCCGCGCCGACGTCGTGGCCGCCGTCGTGCGCGGGGGCGCGCCGGAGGTGGTGCTGTTCGAGGCCCCGCGCAAGGACCAGCAGAGCTGGTTCATCCACGAATTCGGTCCGGACGTGAATCTGGCCAACATCGCGATGGCCGACGTTCTCGCCCTCGAGACACTGCGCCGGGGGCTGCGCGCCGACACCTTCGAGCTGAGCCGTCAATGGCTGCCGGCCTGACCGAACCGGCGCACCGCAATCTGGTGCCCGGCAAGTACCGCGGCGTGGCGGTGGCCCATGTCGACGGCCCGCTGGACGAGCCCTCGCTGGCCCGGCATTTCGTTGGCCGCGAGGCCTACCGGCGCACGAGGTTCGTGGTAGCCCGCCACGGCGAGCGCACCGCGATCGTCCGGGTGCACAGGCAGAGCAACGAACCGTTGTTCGCACCGATCATCGACGTCGAGCTGCTCGCCGGAGCTGACGAGTGCGCCTACCTGGACTGCCCGGACGTCGACACTGGCGTGCCGTCGGCGCTGGCCGCCGCTGCAATCTCGGCCGCGCCGGGTATGCGGGCGGCGGTCGTGCAGGGCCGCTACGAACATGTCAACTTCATCGTCGATCCGGCGCCGCTGCGGGTCACGGTTCGCGAGGTTGTGCCCCCGCAGCCGCCCAAGCTGGTCGACCAGGCGCAGCGAGTGCTGGACGTGACCGAGACCTTGCCGCCGATGCAACTGGTGCCGGACGTGGTTCGCCTGGCCGACCTGGCCGCGCAGCATCCGTCCGACCGGTATCTGGTGCCGTGCCGGGGAAGCGGCTTCTGCCC
>DASXRA010000352.1:0-11031 GCA_036506855.1 Jatrophihabitantaceae bacterium | reverse complement strand
CACCCGGCGCGGCTGGTCCGGATCCTGCCCGCCGCGCTGTACGAGGTGGGCGTTGCCGTGGTGGTCGCCATGACGTTCGTGCCGCAACTCGCCGAAGCGACCGTACGGGTGCGTATGGCGCAGCGGCTGCGCGGACGCCCGCTGACCGGCCTGCGTGGGGTGCGCGGCCTCGTCGTCCCGGTGCTGGAGGAGTCGCTCGAGCGGGCGATCCGGCTGGCCGCGTCCATGGACTCACGCGGGTACGGCCGCCGCGCCGACCAGCCGATGTGGATGCGGCGCGTTACGGGCGGCCTGGTCCTGCTGGGCCTGGGCGGTGCGATCGCGGGCGCCTACCAGGTCATCGACGCCTCGTCGGACCACCGGCGCGGCGTCGCCGTTCTGGTCGGCGGCACCGCCGTCGCGGTCGCCGGCGCCATGCTTGCCGGGCGGCGGGTGAACCGCACCCGCTACCGGCCCGATCCGTGGGACTGGCCGGAGTGGTTCGTCGTGGCCTGCGGGCTCGCGGCTGCCGCGTCCTACCGCGGATTCGTGCACGATCCCGTGAACGCTGGCCTGCCGCTCGCCTGGCCCGCGCTGCCCGTGCTGCCGTTCCTCGCGACGCTCGTCGCCGCGCTGCCCGCATTCGTAACGCCGGCCGTCCCCGCGACCTCGCATCCACGGCCAGGCTTCGCATGATCGACTTCGACGCCGTGACGGTCACCTATCCGGAGGCGGCCGCACCCGTCCTGCGGGACGTGACGTTGCATGTGCCCGACGGCGAGCTGTGCCTCGTGATCGGCGGCACCGGCACGGGCAAGTCGACCCTGCTCGGCACCGTGAACGGACTGGTCCCGCACTTCACCGGCGGCACCCTCGCCGGCACGGTCACCGTCGCGGGGCGCACCACGCGCGAGCATCCGCCGCGCGACCTTGCCGACGTCGTGGGCGTCGTCGGCCAGGACCCGCGGGCGTCGTTCGTTACAGACACCGTCACCGACGAGCTGGCCTACACGATGGAGTCCCTGGCCCTGCCGCAGGACGTCATGCGCCGGCGGGTCGAGGACACGCTGGACCTGCTCGGCCTGGACGAGCTGCGCGAGCGCCCGCTGTCGACGCTGTCCGGCGGGCAGGCGCAGCGTGTCGCGATCGGCGCCGTCCTCACCGCGCATCCGCGCGTCCTCGTGCTCGACGAGCCGACCTCCGCACTCGATCCGGCAGCGGCCGAAGAGGTGCTGGCTGCGATCCAGCGGCTCGTCCACGACCTCGGTATGACGGTGCTGATGGCCGAACACCGCCTGGAGCGGGTGATCCAGTACGCCGACTCGGTCATCTGGCTGCCCGGCGAGGGGCGCGCGATCGAGCACGGGACACCGGCCGAGATCATGGCGTGCTCGCCGGTAGTGCCGCCCGTCGTCGACCTCGCCCGGCTGGCGGGATGGTCGCCGGCTCCGCTGTCGGTGCGCGACGCGCGCCGGGCCGCGGCCGAGTTGCGCGAGCGGCTGCCCGGCACGGCCGCGCCGCTCGCGCGTCCTGACGTCGGGGCGCTCGTCGCGAGGGCCAATCGGCTGACGGTTCGCTACAACAGCCTGGTGGCGCTCAACGCCGTCGACCTGACCGTCCACAGTGGAGAGATCGTCGCCGTGATGGGACGCAACGGGTCGGGCAAGTCCACGCTGTTCAACGCGTTCACCGGCCTGGTCCGGCCCGCCCGCGGCACTGCGCGCCTGGCCGGCGACGCCGATCCGCGCCAGCTACGCCCGCAGCAGCTCGTCCGGCACGTCGGGCTCGTCCCGCAGCAACCGGGAGACCTGCTCTGCGCCGAGACCGTGGCCGCCGAATGTACGACCGCCGACCGCGAGTCAGGAGTCGCACCCGGCACGGCGGCCGCCCTGCTCGTCCAGATCGCGGGCGATGTCGACGCCAGCAGGCATCCACGCGACCTTTCCGAAGGCCAGCGACTCGCCCTCGCGCTGGCGGTCGTGCTCGCCGGGGCGCCGCCGCTCGTCCTGCTGGACGAGCCCACCCGCGGCCTGGACTACGCGGCGAAGGCACGGCTCGTGGACGCGCTGCGCCGCCTCGCCGCCGAGGGGCACGCGATCATGCTCGCCACGCACGACGTGGAACTGGCAGCGGAACTCAGCCTGCGCACCGTCGTGCTCGCGGCGGGCGAGGTCGTCGCCGACGGGCCGAGCCGCGAGGTCGTCACCCACTCGCCGGTCTTCGCACCGCAGGTGGCCAAGGTGCTCGCGCCGCTGCCGTACCTGACCGTGTCCGACGTCCGGCGCACGCAGGCGGTGGCCCCGTGACGGCTCTCGTCGCCGCCGCCCGCAGCCGCCGGCCCCGCGCCCTGCCGGTTCGTCCGCGCGCGTTCGCGGCGATGGTCGGCGTCACGGTCGTCGGCGTCGGCGCGTTCACCTGGCCGCTCGTGCTGGGCTTCCGGTCCGGGCAGTCGGCCCATGCGCATGACGCGCCGTGGATCTTCCTGCTGATCCTGCCGCTGCTGCTGCTCGTGGTGGCGGCCGAGATCGCCGACGGCGGCATGGACGCGAAGGCCGTGGCGCTGCTGGGCATCCTGTCCGGCATCAGCGCGCTGCTGCGCCCGCTGACCGGCGGGCTGACCGGCGTGCAGCTCATGTTCTTCCTGCTCGTCCCGGCCGGGCGGGTATTCGGCCCAGGTTTCGGCTTCGTGCTCGGCAACGTCGCCATGTTCGCCTCGGCGGTGCTCACCGGCGGGGGTGGCCCCTGGCTGCCGTTCCAGATGCTCGCCGCTGGGTGGGTCGGTCTCGGAGCCGGGTTGCTGCCTCGCGCGCGCGGACGCGCCGAACTCGTGCTGCTGGCCGCGTACGGCATGGTCGCGGGCATCGCCTACGGCTTCGTGCTCAACCTGTGGTTCTGGCCGTTCGGCACCTCGAACACCGGAGCGTCCGCGGCCGTCACGTTCGTGCCCGACGCTCCGCTGGCCGAGAACCTGCGACGCTGGCTGGCGTTCAGCATGAGCACGAGCTTCGGCTTCGACATCCCGCGCGGGGTCGCGACCGCGGTCGCGATCCTGGTGATCGGCCGCCCGGTGCTGCTCGCCCTGCGCCGGGCGTCGCGGCGGGCCGCGTTCGAGGCGCCGGTCAGCTTCGATCCGCCGGATGCGCCCCGAGCCACGTGAGCACTTGCTCGGCGTGCTCGTCCGGCGGGAACACCGGATAGAAGACGTGCTCGACGCGCCCGTTACGTACGACGAGGGTCAGCCGCCGGTACAGCCGCTCGCCCCCGACCGTGAACGTCGGCAAGCGCAGGGCGTCGGCCAGCTCGAGGCGCTCGTCGGACAGCAGCGCGAACGGCAGGTGCAGCCGGTCGGCGGCTTCGGCCTGGTAGTCGGTGCTCTGGCTGGACAGGCCGAACACCTCCGCGCCGAGCGGGGACAGCTCTGCGTGGTGGTCGCGGAAGGCGCACGACTCCGGCGTGCAACCGCGCGCGCCCGGCATGAGGTCCCATCCGGCGGGCAACGCCACGCCCGGCCGTCCCGTCTTCGGGTATGCGTAGACGACGACGCGCGGCGAGGTCACCTCGGTCAGATCGACGGTGCCCCCGGTCGTTGCTGGCAGGGCAAGGCTCGGCATCGGCAGGCCGGTCAGGTGGTCGGCGGCGCCGTCGTCCTCGGGAACCGGCAGGTCGGCCGGGAGCTGTTCGAACGTCACGACCGCAAACTAGCAAGATGGGCGCCATGACCGACCTCGCCGCGATCGCGGCCGACGTCCCGTGGCCCGACCACGATGCCGAGCGCGACGCGCGTGAGCGGGGCCGCGCCGACCTGGGCCGCCTCGACGAGCTCGCGCAGTGGCTGAGCGGCGTCCAGGCGGTCTACCCGCCCAAGGACTTCGAGCGCGCCCGCGCGGTGATCTTCGCCGGCGACCACGGCATCGCCGAGGCAGGCGTGTCCGCGTGCGAGCCCGGGGCCACGGCCCGATGGGCGGCCGAGACAGCCGGCGGCTCCGGATTGGTCAACGTGCTGGCGGAGCTCGCGGGCGCGAGCGTCCGCGTCGTCGACATCGCCGTGGACGACGACGCCTCGCCCGAGTACCGCGTCCGTCGCGGCAGCGGGCGCATCGACCGCGAGGACGCGCTGGCTCCCGACGAGGTGCTCGCCGCGATCGACACGGGTGTGCGCGTCGCCGACGAGGAGATCGACGGCGGTGCGGACCTGCTCATCGCTGGTCAGCTCGGCGTCGGCGCGACGACCGCGGCGGCAGTGCTCGTCTCCGTCGCCACGAACACCGAGCCGGTCAAGGTGGTCGGCCGCGGAAGTGGCATCGACGACGAGACCTGGATGCGCAAGGCGACCGCCGTCCGCGACGCGCGGCTTCGCGCCTGGACGCACCGCAGCACGCCGATCGACCTGCTCGCCGCGGCGTCGGGAGCGGACCTGGCGGCGATCGCCGGCTTGCTGATCCGGGCGGCGTCGCGGCGAACGCCCGTGCTGCTGGACGGCGTCGTGGTGGCCGCCGCCGCACTCGTCGCGCAGGAGCTGCAACCGAGATGCGTGCGATGGTGGCGCGTCGGGCAGCGCACGAGCGAGCCTGCGCAGGCGATCGCGCTGCGCCGTCTCGGCCTCGAACCGCTCGTCGACCTGGGCGTCAACACCGGCGACGGCTCGGGTGCTCTGCTGGCGCTGCCCGTACTACGCGCTGCCGCGCGAGCTGCGGCAGCGGCCGTGGCAGCCGCGGAGGGTTGATCCTCTGGCTTCCTTTGCTCTGCGTACTTGGACGCAACGCCTGACACCGTTCAGGCTCTCGAACGGTGTAACGATCCGGACCGTTGCGTCACGGTACGCAGAGCAAAGCGGTACAGAGAGGTCGCCCAGCCGGGCGCGCGCGACGCCGCGTATCAGCGCACGTGTGACTCGACGAACGGCGGCTTGACGACGCGCACCGCGATGCGCCTGCCCCGCACATCGACACCGACCTCGTCGCCGGCGCCGACCCCGGACGCGGCGTCGATCATGGCCAGGCCGATGCCTTTCTTGAGCGTCGGGGAGAACGTCCCGCTCGTGACCTCGCCGACCTGCGACCCCGCGGCGTCGAGCACCGCCATGTGTGCCCGCGGGATGCCCCGGTCCAGCGCCTCCAGCCCGAGCAGCGTCCGGCGCGGGCCGGCGGCCTTCTCGGCGAGCAGCGCGTCACGTCCCCAGAACGCGTCCTTGCCGAAGCCGACAGCCCACGAGGATCGCGCCTGTAGTGGCGATATGGACAGCGACAGATCCTGGCCGTGCAGCGGGTAACCCATCTCGGTCCGCAGCGTGTCGCGCGCACCGAGCCCGGCCGGCATCCCGCCGACTTCACGCACGGCGCCGACGAGCACGTCCCAGACGGCGGTCGCGTCGTCCCAGCCCGGAATCAGCTCGTAGCCGTGCTCGCCGGTGTAGCCCGTCCGGCAGATGCGCACCGGACGGCCGTCGTAGGACGCGTCCACGTAGGCCATGTAGTCCAGGTCGGCCGGCAGCCCGAGATCGGTCAGCACCTGCGCCGACCGCGGGCCCTGGACGGCGAGTACCCCGAACTGCCGATGCTGCCCGGTGACCGCGATGCCGTCGGGTGCCGCCTCGGCGAGCCGGCGCACCACTTCCGCCGTATTGGCCGCGTTCGGCACGAGGAACACCTCGTCGTCGGCGACGAGGTAGGCGATCAGGTCGTCGACTACGCCGCCGGATGAATCGCAGCACAGCGTGTACTGAGCCTTGCCGGGCGTGATGCGTCGCAGATCGTTCGACAGGCAGGCGTTGACGAAATCGCGTGCGCCCGGCCCGCGCACGGTGGCCTTGCCCAGGTGCGACACGTCGAACAGGCCGACGGCCTCGCGCACGGCCGTGTGTTCCTTGAGCACGCCGCCGCCGCTGGCCGCGTACTCGATAGGCATCTCCCAGCCGCCGAAGTCGGCGAGCTTGGCGCCCAGATCGACGTGCCGGTCGTGCAACGGGGATCGCAGGAGGTCGCTCACGGGTGCACGGTACCGAGTGCCATTGGCGCACCTGTCGCATACGGACCGCTGGTCCCGATAGGGCGAGCACATAACATGCCCGGATGGTTTCGGTCTCGCTCGCCGCCTCGTCCGAACTACCCGCCAACGCAGCCGTGCTGGTGGGTGTCCACTCCGGCGAGCTCAGCCTCGCTCCGGGCGCCGAGCCGGTCGACGCCGCACTCGGCGGGCGGCTGCTGGCGGCACTGCGCGCCCTGGGCGCAACCGGCAAACCCGACCAGGTAGTCAAGATTCCGACGCTCGGCGTCGCACCGTTCCCGCTCGTCGTGGCCACCGGGCTCGGCCCGGCCGGCGCCGGGCTCGACGCCGAGCAGGTCCGCCGCGCGGTCGGCGCCGCGGTCCGGTCGCTCGACGCGACCGCTCGGGTGCACGTAGCAATCGGCGACGCGTCGACAGCCGGCGCCGCGGCCGAGGGTGCGCTGCTCGGCTCGTACACGTATACCGACTACAAGTCGCAGCCGAAGGCGTCGGCGCTGCGCCGCGTCGCGATCGGGGCCGAGGCAGGCAAGCAGTCGCGGGCGGCGTTGCGCCGGGCGCAGGTCGTCGCCGACGCCGTCAACTTCACTCGCGATCTGGTCAACGTGCCGCCGAACGACCTGTACCCGCAGACGTTCGCCGAGCGGCTCGCCGAGGCAGGGCAGGCGGCCGGCCTCGAGGTCGAGATCCTCGACGAGAAGGCCCTGCGACGCGGCGGCTTCGGCGGGGTCCTCGGCGTCGGATCCGGCTCGGCGAGGCCGCCTCGCCTGGCCCGCCTCGCCTACCGCCCGGCCCGTCCGATCGCGCGAATCGCCCTGGTCGGCAAGGGAATCACGTTCGACAGCGGCGGGCTGAACCTCAAGCCGGGTTCGAGCATGTCCTCGATGAAATGCGACATGGGCGGCGCCGCGGCATGCGCGGCGGCCGTCGTCGCCGCGGCGAAGCTGAAGCTGCCTGTCGAGGTCGTCGCCACGCTGCCAATGGCCGAGAACATGATCTCCGGATCGTCCTACCGGCCTTCCGACGTGCTGACGATGCGCGGCGGGAAGACCTTGGAGATCGTCGACACCGACGCCGAGGGCCGGGTGATCCTCGCCGACGCGATCACGCGAGCCGGCGAGGACTCACCTGACTACCTGCTCGAGACGTCGACGCTGACCGGCGGCCAGGTCGTCTCCCTCGGCACGCGCGTGATCGGCGCGATGGGCGAACCGGCGTTCCGCGACCGGGTGGTCGCGGTCGGGAATGCGGCCGGCGAGTCCCTGTGGGCGATGCCGCTGCCTGAGGATCTGCGTCCCGGGCTCGACTCCGCGGTCGCCGACATCGCCAACCTGCCCACGGACCGGTGGGGCTCGATGCTCGTCGGCGGGCACTTCCTCGCCGAGTTCGTGCCGGACGGGCTGCCATGGGTGCACCTGGACATCGCGGGGCCAGCGTGGAACGACGGGTCGCCGCACGGCTACACGCCCAAGGGCGGAACCGGCGCGTGTACGCGCACGCTGATCGCGATGCTGGAGGATGTGGCCGCTACACCGAAGGGCCGCTGAGCCCGGGCGGGCCGATCTCGCCGTTCGCCTTGCGCTTCGCCGTCCAGTCGCGCATCCGCTGGGGGTAGCCGACCACCCCGACGTCGTAGAGCGGGACGCCGTGCTTGCGGGCGAATTCGCGAGCACCCTCTGCCCCGGCGACGCGGCGGCGCGTCCACTCCCCGGTCGAGGCAACAAGGACCACCGTGGTCTCGGTCACGGCTGTCCGTGGCTCGATGAACGCCTCAACGCCTGGCCGGGACTTGACGAATTGAGACAGGTGCGCGACGTCCGTCGACGACGCGCTACGCACCGTGCCGGGTCGATGCCTCTTCCGGCGACCGAACAAGGCCACCGCTCCCCTTTCGTCACTGTCCGCCGAAATGTCGCCGGACGCCGGTCAAGCCGGTCTGCCATCCCCAATCATGGCATCCGCCGACAAGTTCCGGCCGCACCGGCGCGAGGCGCTCTGCGCCGAGTGTCACGGGCGGGCCGGCGGGTGCCAAGATGGTCCCGAGCGCTTGTCCACAACGGTCAGGAGACAGGAACGTGGCTGACAACGCCGGCATCGCTGGCAACACAGGCGACATCGGCGCCACCGTTGACCTAGCCATCCTCGGCGGCGGCAGCGGCGGTTATGCCGCGGCGCTGCGTGCCGCCGAGCTTGGCAGGTCAGTGGTGCTCGTCGAGAAGGACAAGGTCGGCGGCACCTGCCTGCACCGCGGTTGCATCCCGACCAAGGCATTGCTGCATGCGGGCGAGATCGCCGACCAGGCCCGCGAGAGCGCGCAGTTCGGCGTCAACGCCACCTTCGAGGGCATCGACATGGGCGGCGTCCACAAGTACAAGGACGGCGTCGTCGACAAGAACCACAAGGGCCTGGTGGGGCTGATCAAGAGCCGCGGCATCACCATCATCGAAGGCGAGGGACGACTCACCGGCCCTCAGCAGCTGAGCGTCGGCGACACCACCTACACGGCGAAGAACATCATCCTGGCCACCGGCTCCTACTCCCGGACGCTGCCGGGCCTCGAGCTCGACGGCGGGCGGGTCATCGCCAGCGAGCACGCCCTGCAGCTCGATCACGTTCCGTCCAGCGCGATCGTGCTCGGCGGCGGCGTCATCGGTGTCGAGTTCGCCAGCGCGTGGCGCTCGTTCGGCACCGAGGTCACCATCGTCGAGGCGCTGCCACATCTCGTCCCACTCGAGGACGAGGCGAACTCCAAGCTGCTCGAGCGCGCGTTCCGCCGCCGCGGCATCGGCTTCAAGCTCAACGCACGGTTCCAGCGCGTCGAGCACACCGAAACCGGCGTGCGTGTCTTCCTCGAAGGCGGCGAGAACCTCGACGCCGAGCTGCTGCTCGTCGCGGTCGGGCGCGGCCCGACGTCGGCGAACCTCGGCTACGAGGAGGCCGGCATCTCGATCGAACGCGGCTTCGTCAACGTGGACGAGTACTGCCGCACCAGCGTGCCGGGCATCTACGCCGTCGGCGACCTGGTCGCGACTCGTCAGGCCGCGCACCCGCAACTGGCGCACGTCGGATTCGCCGAGGGCATCATGGTCGCCGAGCACATCGCCGGGCTGCCCGTCGTGCCGATCGACTACGCCGGCGTCCCGCGGATCACCTACTCCTCGCCCGAGGTCGCATCGGTCGGCCTCACCGAGCCGCAAGCCGTCGCCAAGTTCGGCGCCGACAACATCAAGACCGTCACCTACGACCTGTCCGGCAACGGGCGCAGCGCGATCCTGCAGACGAAGGGCGCCGTCAAGCTCGTCGCGCAGGCCGACGGACCGGTGCTCGGCGTGCACATCGTGGGCGACCGGGTCGGCGAGCTGATCGCCGAAGCCCAGCTGATCTACAACTGGGAGGCGCTGCCCAGCGAGGTCGCCCAGCTGATCCACCCGCACCCGACGCAGTCCGAGGCCATCGGCGAGGCGCACCTGCTGCTCGCCGGCAAGCCGCTGCACGTCCACGACTGAGTCAAGTCACCCGCCCACTCGAAGGAGCCCTGGATCCATGTCGGTCTCTGTGACCATGCCGCGACTCGGAGAGAGCGTGACCGAGGGAACCGTCACGCGTTGGCTGAAGAGCGAGGGCGACCACGTCGACGCCGACGAGCCGCTGCTCGAGGTGTCCACCGACAAGGTCGACACCGAGGTACCTTCGCCCGCGTCCGGAGTCCTCACCTCGATCAAGGTGCACGAGGACGAGACGGTCGAGATCGGCGTCGAGCTCGCGGTGATCGGCGACGACGGCGCGTCCGCGGCACCGGCCGCGCCCGCGGGGCCTGCCTATGCCGAGCAGCCGCGTGCCGAGCAGCCGCCCGCGCCGCAGCCGTACCCGCAGCAACAGCCGCCTGCGCCGCCGAGCGCGCAGCCGTATGCCGACCAGCCGTTCGCGTACCAGCCGTTCGGCGACCAACCCTTCGCAGCCCCGCCGGCGTCGGCACCCGTCCAAGCCGCGCCGCCCCTGCAGCAGGCAGCTCCCGCCCCGCAGGCGCCCGCCCCGCAGGCTCCCGCCCCGCAGGCGCCCGCTCCCGCCCCGCAGCCGTACGCGTTCACTCCGCCGGCGCAGCCGCAGCAGCAGGAGGCGCCCGCCCCGGCGCCTGCCCCGCAGCAGGCCCCACCGGCCCCAGTCGCCAACGACGCCGCACCCGCACTGGCCCCCGTCGAAGAAGCCGAGGCGCAGGTCGAATCAGCCGACGACGACGATCTTGCCGGCACCTACGTCACGCCCCTGGTGCGCAAGCTGGCAAGCGAACACGGGGTCGACCTCACCGCGATCGTCGGCACCGGAGTCGGTGGACGCATCCGCAAGTCCGACGTCCTCGCCGCCGCCGAGCGCGCCGCACAGGAGGCCGCAGAGCAAGCCGAGGCGCCCGCTGCCGCAGCGGCAGCACCCGCGCCGCCGGTTGCCGACTCGGCACCAGCCGCCTCAGTGCCGCCGGCCGTACGCGGTCACGTCGAGAAGATGAGCCGGCTGCGGCAGACCATCGCGTCGCGCATGGTCGAGTCGCTGCAGACCTCCGCGCAGCTCACCACGGTCGTCGAGGTCGACGTCACGCGGATCGCCCGGCTGCGCGACCGGGCCAAGGCGGACTTCGAGGCGCGCGAAGGCGTCAAGTTGTCGTTCCTGCCGTTCTTCGCGGTCGCGGCGGTCGAAGCACTCAAGGCGCACCCGAGCGTCAACTCGTCCGTCGACACCGAGCAGAAGACGATCACCTACCACGATGCCGAGCACCTGGGCATCGCGGTGGACACCGAGCGCGGCCTGATGGTGCCGGTGATCCGCAACGCGGGCGACCTCAACCTGGCCGGGCTGGCCCGGCGCATCGCCGACCTGGCCGAGCGCACCCGCACCAACAAGGTGCTCCCGGACGAGCTGTCCGGCGGTACCTTCACGCTGACCAACACCGGCAGCCGGGGCGCCCTGTTCGACACCCCGATCATCAACCAGCCGCAGGTGGCCATCCTCGGCCCGGGGGCCGTCGTGAAGCGCCCCGTGGTCATCGACGATCCCAACCTC
>DASXRA010000351.1:0-21279 GCA_036506855.1 Jatrophihabitantaceae bacterium | reverse complement strand
GCCGCCGCGACGTCGCCGGCCTGCACGCACGACCGGACGTAGGTGGCGCTGATCGGCGTCTCGCCCCCCCGCAGCAGCGGGATGCCGTGCGCGGTGAAGCCGAACGCGTTGCCGAGTTGGCCCAGTGTCGCCACGTCGCCGGCGGCCTTGTGCCCGAACCGGAAGTTCTCGCCGACGATCACCGCGGACGCGTGCAGCCGGGCGACTAGGACCTCGTGGGCGAACTCGGCAGGTGAGAGCTGGGAGAACTCCAGGGTGAACGGCAGCGCGCAGAACACGTCGACGCCAAGCTCCTCGACCAGCTCGGCGCGGCGGACCAACGTAGTGAGCACCGGCGGGTGTGAGCCCGGCCGGACCACTTCCGACGGGTGCGGCACGAACGTCAGCAGCACGCTCGGCACGCCCTGCGCGGACGCCAGCTCGACGGCCTTGCCGATGATCTCGGCGTGACCCCGGTGCACGCCGTCGAAGACGCCGATCGTCACCACGCAGCGGCCCCACCCAGGAGGAACGGCGTCCAAGCCGTGCCAGTGCTGCACGCCGGGAGCTTACTGGGCACCCGCCGGGGGCTCAGCCCACCGTCGGATCCGTGACCCGGCCGAGGAACAGCGGGGTGCCCGTCTTGGTGTCCGTGATCGCGAACAGGAACGGGTGGTCGACGATCACGGTCGGGTGTGCCGTGACGACATGTCCGGCCGACGCTCTCATCACGACCGCGGTCGCGGCAGCCGCCTCTGTGCCGTCCTCGTCGACGGAGACGTAAGCCTCGTGAGCAACCTGCGAGATGACCAGTTGCTTGTCCGCGATGCCGCCGAAATCGGCGCGGCCGTCGTCGAACGCATCGGTCATGCCGAGCTGCTTCAGCGTCTCGACCAGCTCGGCGTGCGTGCGGACCTTGAACTTGGGCAGGGCGAGCGTGACCTGAGCCGGAGCCAGCGGGCCGCCGAGCACGGCGGCGAGCCCGCGCTCGGTGAGCGCGTTCTCGACCGGGGCGAACCCGCCGTCGGGCACGATCAGCGTCATCGCGAGGTCGCCTTCGCCATATGGCAACCCGACGAGCTGGTAACCGTCGTGCTTCGCGTAGCCGAGCTCGCCCACCTGATGCATGAACGGCGCCTGGACGACCGACCCGTCGGCCTTGTGGAACGCGTCCGGGCGGGTCTGGTCCGCTTGGAACGGCACGGTCCACGCGGCCTTGAGGTACACCGCGTTCGTCAGGACGAGGCGCGTCATCGGGTCGAGATCCTGCTTGAGCAGCTCGGCGATCTTGCCGTTCGTCTGCTCTGACACGGCTTCGTTGATCGTCCGCCGGGCTCCCTGCGGGTCACGCCCGAAGTCGAGTTGCCGGACGTCCACGCCGAACGCGTCGCGCAACGACGTGGTGAACGACGCCTTGATCGGATAGCCCGCCTGCGGCCACATGCCGTTCGCGATCCGGAAGATGACCTTCTGCTGCGGGACATCGAGCGCGGCGAGGTCTTGGCGCAAGCTGGCGGCGGTCGCGGTGAGCTGGGCGGCATTCACGCCCGGCATGTGCAGCGTCTTGGCCATCTGGGCCGCCGTCTGGCCACGCGCTCCCTCGAGCGCCATCTGCAGGGCGACCGCGATCGAGTACGGCGAGAGGACCGCGTTGTCGCTCGAGCCACCGAGCTTGCTCAGCAGGTCAGCACCGAACCGGCCGTCCGCGTCGAGCGCAGCTGCGCGGGTCAGCTGCGCGATCGGGGCGTAGGTGCTCGGGGGCGGCGCCGGGGGCGATTCCTGCGCCGAGGCGCACCCGGATACAGCCACCACGACCACGAAGGCCCCGAGCAGACGTCTCATGCCCGGACAACGCCGCCGGGCGGCTCGCGTGTTGTCCGGCTCGCACTCAGCCGGCCGCGGCGAAGACGAGCACGGGCCGAGCGCTGCCGTCGATTTCGCGCAGGAGCGCGATTGCCGAACCGTCCGGCGCCAGCGCGGCATATGTGCCCGCGATCCCGGCGGGTTCGAGCGCCTTGCCGAACGACAGCGACCTCGCCTCGTCGTCGGTGACTTCGCGGACGGGCATCGCGGCCCGCACCGCCTCGGCCAGTGGCAGCGTCACCGGATCGTCCAGGCTCGCCAGCTCGTCGAGCGTGCGGGCCGCGCCCAGCGTGAACGGGCCGACCCGCGTCCGGCGGAGCGCGGTGAGATGCCCACCGACGCCGAGGGCAGCGCCGAGGTCGCGGGCCAGCGCGCGCACGTAGGTGCCCGACGAGCACTCGACCTCGGCATCGACGTCGAGCAGCTCGGGGGTCGGCCGGCGGAAACCCTCGACCCCGAAACGCGTGACTGTCACCGGGCGGGCCGCCAGCTCGACGGCCTCGCCGGTACGCGCGCGCTTGTAGGCCCGCTCGCCGCCGACCTTGATCGCCGATACCGAAGACGGCACCTGCGCGATGCTGCCGGTCAAGGGCTCGACCGCCGCCCGCACCTCGTGTTCGGTGACCCCCGCGGCCGAGGATCCGCCGGTGATCGAGCCTTCGGCGTCGTCGGTCAGCGTGGACTGGCCCAGCCGGATCGTCGCCGAATATGCCTTGTCGGCAATGACGAGGTGACCCAGCAGCCGGGTGGCCTTCTCGACGCCGATGACTAGCACGCCAGTCGCCATCGGGTCGAGCGTGCCGGCATGGCCGACCCGTCGGGTGCCGGCGATGCGGCGCATCCGGGCGACGACATCATGCGATGTCAGGCCGCCCGGCTTGTCGACGATCACCAGTCCCGAGGACGTCATCGCTGTCCTAACCCCGCCCAGGCGGGTCCGCGTCTCCACCGCTCGCTTCGCTCGGGTGGATCCCCGGCTCCGCTCCGCGCCTTCGGCGCGGGCCGCGTCGCGGCGGCCGGGCACTTGCACCCCAGGAAATCGCTCCGCACAGAACGCTCCACGATTTCGCGGGGACCCCGCATCGCGCGAGCGCTCATCGCCTGCTCGCCCAGCCTCATCGCTGCTCGCCCAGCACGGTCCAGCGGCTTCCGCGCGTGCGCCAGACCATCCCGACGAAGCGCACGCCGATGAACGCGGTGAGCCCCGCCCACACGCCGCCGATGCCCCAGTGCCAGTGCAGGGCGGCGATGTTCAGCGGCGCGAACGCCCCGACCGCCGCGACCAGCGTGATCGTCCGCATGAACCCGACGTCGCCGGCGCCGATCAGCACGCCGTCGAGCGCGAACACCACGCCGCCTGCCGGCAGCATGCCGACCAGCCACGGCCACAGGACGTGCGCCTGATGCTGCACTGCCTGCGACGACGTGAACGCCTGCGGTATCAGCGACCAGCCGGCGGCGAACAGCAGGCTGAACACACAGCCCGCCCACAGCCCGTAGCGGGCCACCTGCCACGCCGTCCGGCGGGCCGCCGCCTCGTCGCTCGCACCCAGCGCCGCGCCCACGAGCGACTGCGCGGCGATCGCGAACGAGTCCAGCAGCAATGCGGTGAACTCCCACAGCTGCAGGCCGATCTGGTGGGCGGCTATCTGCGCGGTGCCCATCCGGGCGGCGACGCCGGCGGCGCTCAGGAAGGCCACCTGGAAGCCGGCCGAACGGAGCACGAGGTCGCGTCCGAGCACGAGCTGGGCGCGCATGACCGTCCACTGTGGACGCACCGACGAGTTCGCGCGGCGAAGGGCCCGCAGGAACAGGCCGCCGCCCACGACCTGGGCGCTGACGTTGGCGACAGCCGAGCCGTTCAGGCCCATGTGCAGCCCGTAGACGAGGATCGGCGACGCGGCGGCCGACAGTGCGTTCGCGACCAGCACGATGCGGACCGGCTGGCGGGTCTCCTGCACGCCGCGCATCCAGCCGTTGCCGGCTAGCACGAGCAGCACGCCCGGCATGCCCAGCACGGCGATGCGGAACCAGGATTCGGCGGCGTGCTGCGTTGTGCCACTGCCGCCGGCGAGCAGCGCGATCAGCGGATGCGCCAGCAGCTCGCCCACGGCGATGACCGTCACGCCGATGATCACTGCCAGCCACGACGCTTGCAGCCCCTCGTCGAGCGCAGCGTCGAGCCGTCCGGCCCCGAACCATCTCGCGCCGCGGCTGGTCGTGCCGTACTCGACGAACGTGCCGATGAGCAGCACCAGCGCCATGAGCGCCGCCGCCACGCCCAGCCCCGCCAGCGCGACCGCGCCCAGGTGGCCGACGACGGCCGTGTCGACCAGGAGGTACAGCGGCTCGGCGGCGAGTACGACGAACGCCGACGCCGCCAGTGCCAGCAGGCGCCGGGTCGAGGTCTCGGCCGTCGAAGTCACTTCATGTCGCCGTGGCGTCTACACCGCGCGGTACATGATGTGCAGGCCGACCAGGCCTTCAGTCGGATGCCGGAATCCTTGCGGCACGACACCGATCGTCTCGAAGCCGAGGTCTTCGTACAGCTTGATCGCGTAGACGTTGGTGGCCGCGACCGCGTTGAACTGGACGCCGAGGAAGCCTGCCTCGCGGGCGCGCCGCAACGAGTGCTCGACGAGCGCGCGGCCGACGCCGCGCCCGCGCACCGCTGCGTCGACCATGTAGGACGCGTTCGCTACGTGCGCTCCGGGGCCGGCCTGGTTCGGCCCGAGGTGGTACGTGCCGACGACCTGGTCGCCGTCAGCGGCGAGCCAGGCCTCGTCGGGCGCCGGGGCGAGCCAGCCGCGTCGCGCGTCCTCGGACGTCGTCGCGGGCTCGTAGCAGAACGTGTCGCCGGCCGCCGTCACCTCGTGCCAGATCGGCCAGATCGCCGGCCAGTCCTCGTCGGTGGCCGGCCGGATCTCCAGGCGCTCACTCGGTGTCGGCGTCACGCGGCTCACGATATGGGTTCGGATCGCCCGCGGGTGCGGCATTCTCGCGGATCTTCTCGACCTCGGCGTCGGCCTGCGCGGCGACGGCCAGCAGTTCGTCGATGTGCTTGGTGTCCTCCGGCAGCGCGTCGGGGACGAACGTCAGCGTCGGTGTGAACCGCACGCCGGTCTGGCGGCCGACCTCACTGCGCAGCACGCCCTTGGCCGACTCGAGCGCCGCAGCGGACGCCGCCCGCGCCCCGTCGTCGCCCAGCACCGTGTAGAACACGCGCGCGTCGTGCAGGTCGCCGGTGAGCCGCACGTCGGTGACGGTCACCATGCCCAGGCGCGGGTCCTTGACCTGCATCTCGATCGTCGACGCGACGATCTGCTTGATCCGTCCGGCCATGCGCCGAGCGCGTGGATGGTCAGGGCTCATCGGTCGTTCCTCTCGATCGGATCATCCAAGATCGTCGTCGTCGAGCACGCGGTGACGCGCCGACAGCAGCTCGATCTCGCGCCGCCCGGCGACGAAGCGTTCGCAGTTCTCGAGCACCTCGACGACGTGGCGATGTGTCGACGCCACCGCGGCCACAGCCACCTCGGCGCGCCGGTGCAGGTCCGGGTCACCGGTCTCCGCCGCCGCCACGTCGAAGCGGCGGCGCAGCTCGGCGATGATCGGACGCACGACAGACCTCTTCTCCTTCAGCGAATGGACGTCGCCCAGCAGCACGTCAAGCACGACGGTCCCGACAACCACGCCAGCCTCTCCTACGTAACCACCGGGCGATGAGCGGTCGCGCGAGGAGCCCCGTCGCCACCGCGATGAGCGCTCGCGCGAAGAGCCGCGGCCCGGCGCGCCGAAGGCGCTTGCCGTGGCCCGCCGGATTCCACCCGAGCGAAGCGGAGCGGTGGGAGCCGGCGGGCCAATTGGCCGCGTCAAGCTCGCGGCTTCTCCCGCTGCTCGAACGTCTCGATCACGTCGTCGATCTTGATGTCGTTGAACGAGCCGAGCCCGATACCGCACTCGAAACCTTCACGCACCTCCGTCGCGTCGTCCTTGAACCGCTTGAGCGAGTCGACGGTCAGGTTGTCGGCCACGACCACGCCGTCACGTATCAGGCGGGCCTTGCTGTTGCGCCTGATCACTCCGGTCCGGACGATCGAGCCCGCGACGTTGCCGATCCGAGGCACCCGGAAGACCTCGCGCACCTCGGCCGTACCCAGCTGCACCTCCTCGAACTCGGGCTTGAGCATGCCCCGAAGAGCGGCCTCGATCTCGTCGATCGCCTGGTAGATCACCGTGTAGTAGCGAACGTCGACACCCTCGCGGTCGGCGGCCTCGCGCGCCTTGCCCTCGGGCCGGACGTTGTAGCCGATGACGACGGCATCCGAGGCGATCGCCAGGTTGATGTCGTTCTCGGTGATCGCACCCACACCGCGGCCGATCACCCGCAACGACACCTCATCAGCGGTGTCGGGGCCGACGTCGATCTTGACCAGCGCGTCCTCGAGCGCCTCGACCGAACCCGACACGTCGCCCTTGATGATCAGGTTGAGCTGCTGGACCTCGCCGGCGGCGAGAGCCTTGTCGAGGTCGTCGAGCGAGATCCGCTTGCGGCCGGCTGCCAGGGCTGCGTTGCGCTCGCGCGCCTGTCGCCGATCGGCGATCTGCCGGGCGATGCGGTCCTCGTCGACGACGAGGAACGAGTCGCCGGCACCGGGCACCGAGGTCAAACCCAGTACCTGGACGGGTCGCGCCGGACCGGCCACCTCGACGAGGTCGCCGTTCTCGTCGTGCATCGCACGCACGCGACCGTGCGCGTCGCCGGCCACGATCGAGTCGCCGATGTGCAGGGTGCCGCGCTGAACGAGCAGCGACGCCACCGGACCGCGGCCGCGGTCGAGCCGTGCCTCGATGACGATGCCCTGAGCGTCCTGGTCGGGGTTGGCGCGCAGGTCGAGCGACGCATCAGCGGTGAGCAGGATGCCTTCGAGCAGGCCGTCGATGTTGAGGTTGGCACGGGCGGAGACGTCGATGAACATCGTGTCGCCGCCGTACTCCTCGGCGACCAGCCCGTACTCGGTGAGCTGCTGGCGCACCTTGGCCGGGTTGGCGCCCTCCTTGTCGATCTTGTTGACCGCGACCACGACGGGTACCTCCGCCGCCTGCGCGTGGTTGAGCGCCTCGATCGTCTGCGGCATGACGCCGTCGTCCGCGGCAACCACGAGCACCACGATGTCGGTGGTCGACGCGCCGCGGGCACGCATGGCCGTGAACGCCTCGTGGCCTGGCGTGTCGATGAACGTGATCGCCCGGTCGGTGTCCTCGTGCTTGACGTGCACCTGGTAGGCACCGATGTGCTGGGTGATGCCGCCTGCCTCGACGTCCATGACGTTGGTCTTGCGGATCGCGTCGAGCAGCCGGGTCTTGCCGTGGTCGACGTGGCCCATGACGGTCACGACCGGCGGACGCGCCTGCAGGTCACCCTCGACCCCTTCGTCAGCGCCGAACGTCAGGTCGAACGAGTCGAGCAGTTCGCGGTCCTCGTCCTCGGGGCTGACCACCTGCACGGTGTAGTTCAGCTCGGCACCGAGCAGCTGCAGGGTCTCCTCGTTCACCGACTGGGTGGCGGTGACCATCTCGCCGAGATGGAACATCACCGTCACCAGCGATGCCGGGTTCGCGTCGATCTTCTCCGCGAAGTCGACGAGCGATGCTCCGCGCGGCAGGCGCAGAACCTCGCCGTTGCCGCGAGGAACCTGCACGCCGCCGATCGGCGGGGCCTGCATGTTGTCGAACTCCTGGCGGCGCTGCTTCTTGCTCTTGCGCCCACGGGTCGGGCGTCCGCCCTGACGACCGAAGGCGCCGGCCGTGCCGGCTCCGCGACCACGTCCACCTGGACGCCCGCCGCCGGGCCCGCTGCGGAAACCGCCGCCCGGACCGCCCCCTGGGCCCGCGCCGCCGGGACCACCGCTCGGGCCACCGCCGCCGGGACCACCGCGATATCCGCCGCCGCCACCGCCGCCGCCGGGACGTCCACCGCTCGGCGCACCTGGCCGGCCCGCGCCGGGGGGCCCGCCTGGACCGCCACGGGGGCCACCTGGGCCGGGGCCACCGCCGCGGCCGACGTTCGCGCGGCTGGATCCGCCGCCGGGACTGGGACGCGGCGGCATCATGCCTGGGTTGGGTCGTGGGCCACCCGGACGTGGCGGCATGCCGCCCGGGGTCGTCGGCCCGGCCGGGCGCGGCGCAGGTGGCCGCGGCGCGGCGGTTCCTCCGCCGACGCCGAACGGGTTGTTGCCCACGCGCTGGGGTGGCCGCGGCGGCACCGGGCGCGCACCGGGCGTACCCGGGCCGGCCGTACCGGGGCTCGGCGCCGCGGGACTCGGAGCGGTGGGACTCGACGTGACCGGCGGGACCGGCAGCTGGGCCGGTGGGACTACGGGTGGCGCCGCCTCGACCACGGCGGCGGCAGGCTCGACGGGCGCGGCGGGTGTCGCCTGGGCGGGTTCGGCCTTCTTCGCCGGCGCCTTCTTTGCGGGCGCCTTCGGCGGGGGTGCCGCCGGGAATGATTCGCGCAGGCGCCGCGCGACAGGTGCTTCCACTGTCGACGACGCGCTCTTGACGAACTCGCCGAGCTCGTTGAGCTTCGCGAGCACGTCCTTGCTGGTGACACCAAGCTCTTTGGCGAGCTCGTGTACGCGGGCCTTGCCTGCCACTGGACTCCTTAACAGGACCGGCGGCATTCCCGCTCGATCCCGACTAGACGGGGGTCTTGCTCATCGCTGGCGCTTCATCGAGTGCCCATAGCTCTTCTGCTCCCTGATGGACTTCGGTTCGCGACGACGGGTCGCCGTGAACCGAGAAGGACGGCGGGGTGCCGGCCTTGCGGGTGCTGCGGTCACGCGGCCGAGTGCTGTGCGACGTAGTCGCGGACCGGCGCCGGGTCGATCGCGACCGGAGCCCGTAGGGCCCGCCCGAACGACCGGCGTCGCTCCGCGAGTGCGACGCACCGTGGGTCGAGATGCAGCCAAGCACCGCGACCCGGTGCGCGGCGACGTGGATCCGGCACTGCCTGCACGCTGCCGTTCTGCGTGCCTGCCGGTGCTGGCGCCACGACGACGCGAAGCATTTCGGCGGCCGCCGCTCGTTTCCGGCAGCCGATACAGGTGCGACGAGGTACATGTGGATCAGACACATGCGCCTGCCGCTGGGCAGCATCGGGATGCCGTCGTCGACCGGACGACCACGGGAGAGTCTACTCCCCGCTTTCGGGTGAGCTGCTTGGCGTGTCCGGCCCGGCGAGCGTCGGGCCGTGCCGCGCGGATGAGCCCATCGGATCGGCCTCGGCGTCGCTGTGGATGTCGATGCGCCACCCGGTCAGCCGGGCGGCAAGCCGCGCGTTCTGCCCTTCCCGGCCGATAGCCAGCGAAAGCTGGAAATCCGGTACGACCACACGCACCGCCTGGGTGGCCGGATCGACCACTTTCGAGGCGACGATATGGGCTGGCGAGAGTGCGTTGCCGACGTAGGCCGCGGGTTCCTCGGCCCAGTCGATGATGTCGATCTTCTCGCCGTGCAGCTCGGCGACGACGTTGCGGACCCGCTGCCCCATCGGCCCGATGCACGCCCCCTTCGCGTTGAGGCCGGGCACCGACGTACGGACGGAGATCTTGGTCCGGTGACCTGCCTCGCGCGCGACACCGACGATCTCGACGCTGCCGTCGGCGATCTCGGGAACCTCGAGGGCGAAGAGCTTCTTGACGAGGTTGGGATGCGTGCGGCTGACGGTCACCTGGGGCCCCCGCATGCCACGCGAGACACCGACGACGTAACACTTGAGCCGGGTGCCGTGCGTGTACTCCTCGCCGGGCACCTGCTCGGACTGCGGCAGGACGGCCTCGACCTTGCCGATGTCGACCAGGACCAGCCCGCGCTGCGCTGCGTATGCATCGGCCTGGATGACGCCAGTGACGATGTCGCCCTCGCGCCCGGAGTACTCGCCGAACGTCTGGTCATGCTCGGCGTCGCGCAGCCGCTGCAGGATCACCTGGCGCGCCGTCATCGCCGCGACCCGGCCGAAGTCGCTCGGGGTGTCGTCGTACTCCTCGACCAGCTCGCCGTCCGGGCCGATGTCCTGCGCCCAGACGACGACCTCGCCGGTCTTGCGGTCGATGACGACCCGGGCATGCGGCATCGAGTGCGGGGTGTGCTTGTACGCGGTGAGCAGGGCGGTCTCCAGCGCGTCGATGACCGTCTCGAACGAGATCTCCTTCTCCCGCTCGATGCTGCGCAGCGCGCCGATGTCGACATTGACCATTGCTCAGCCCCTCCCCTCTCGGACCCCTTCGGCAGCCGGCCGGTTGAACTCGACCTGGACCTTGGCGCGGCCGAGCTTCTCCCAGGGCACGCGCTGAGCGCTGTCGCCGATCTCGAGGCTCACCCCGCCGTCGTCGGTGCCGAGCACTCGGCCGGTGACCACGGCCCCGTCCACCGGCACCGTGACCAGCCGCCCGCGGGCTCGGCGCCAGTGCCGGGGTTCGGTGAGTGGCCGGTCGACGCCGGGCGAAGTCACTTCGAGCACATACGGGCCGGCGAACGCGGCGCCGTCCGGCGCGGCCGCGTCGAGTGCCTCGGCGACGGCGCGGCTCACCGAGGCGATGCCGTCGAGGTCGACGCCGCCGTCCGCGTCGACGATGACCCGGACCAGGGTGCGCCGCCCGGCGGCGCTCACCACGATGTCTTCGAGGTCGTAGCCGGCCGTCCCGACGACGGGAGCGAGCAGCGTGCGCAGCTGACTACGGGCCGCATCGGGGGGCGGCCCAGCCGAGGCGGTTGGCATCGGGCGTTTCTCCCTCGGTGTGCAGTTGTGGCGCGGCATTTCGCGCCGTGCTTGCCGATCGAGCTTAACCAGTCTGCGAGACTGGGCGGCCTTATGGCCACCGCACGCGCGCCTGGCGCGCCGTCATGATCACCCGGCGCCGGGTGATGGTCACCGGAGCGGTCGTCGCGGCCGGTGCTGCCGGGGCGGTGCTGGGCACGGTCCGGCCGGTCCACGTCGCCCGCACCAAGCTCGCCCCGCCGCCCGCCGCCTTGACCAGTGCGCTCGTCCGCGAGCAGGCCATGCTCGCTGCCCTCGACGCGGCGTTACGGGCCGACCCGTCGCTTCGGCCCCGGATCGCCCAGATTCGCGACGACCACGTGGCCCACGCCGTCGCCATCGAATCGGCGATCGGCGCCTACCCGGCCTATCCGTCGACCGCCGCGGCGAGCAGCGGGCCGTCCGGCACAGTCGCGGCTCAGTCCGCCACCGAGCTGCGGTCGGCGGAGCAGTCCGCGTCGACGCTCGCCGCAGCGGAGTCCGCCGCACTGCGCGGTGCCGACGCCGCCCTGCTCGCGAGCATCTCGGCTGCCGAGGCGACACACGCCGCGCTGCTGACATGACGTCCGTGGCGCAGGCGTGGCAGCAGGCGCTCGCGACGGAGTACGCGGCCGTATTCGGCTACGGCGTCCTCGGGCCGAGGCTGGACTCGGCCGCGTCCGTGACGCTGGCCCGCGCCGGCGAGCAGGCGCACCGCGACCTCGGCGAGCGGACGGCCGGTGACCTCAGCGCCGCCGGGCACGCACCCGTCGCCCCGGACGCCGACTACCCGCTTCCCTACCCGGTTGCCGACGACCTGAGCGCAAAGCACTTCGCGATCCGGCTGGAAAGCGGCTGCGCATCGGCCTGGCGGTACCTGATCTCGGTCGCCGCCACGGACGCCGGAGGCTCGCCCGACGCTGACCAGCTGGGGACGCTGCACGCCGTCGCACAGTCGGCGCTGACCGCCAGCGCGGTTCGCGCGATGCGCTGGCGGCAGCTGATCGATCCGGCAAAGGCGACAGTCCCGTTCCCGGGAATCTCCTAGAGCCACGCCTCGACGACGTCGCGCAGATCGGCCAGCCGCTCGATCACGGCGTCCGGCTCTCCCTCGGTGTGGCCGCGCTGCCACTCCGGGACGGTGCTGTGCGGGACGAGCACCGCGCGCATCCCGACCGACTTGGCGCCGTGGATGTCGTCGAACGGGCGGTCGCCCACGTACACCGCCCGCGACGGGTCGGCCACGCCCACGGCCGCCAAGGCGGCACGGAACGCTTCGGCGTGCGGCTTGGTCCACGCGATCTCAGAGGTGTAGACGGCACCGTCGATGAGGGCGAGCACCTCGTCGCGCTCGAAGATCTGCTCGTGCCGGTCCTTGGGCCAGATCGTGTTCGACAGCACGCCGATGCGGATCCCGTGCTCACGCAGCCAGGCGAACAGCTCCGGGACGTCGGGGTCGGTCAGCGTGTGCGGCTCCCACCACTCGTGGTAGCTGGCCAGCATGCGATCGTCGGCGTCGACTCCCGCGGCCCGTAGTACCTCGGCCAGGGTCGCGCTCGTGTGCTCGTCCCGCGAGCGCGTCCACGCGAGATCCTCCGCGGCGCTCAGCCGGTCGGCCAGCGCCGGGTCACCGGTGGCCGCGAGCCACGACTCGCGCTGGTCGATGGTGTGCCACGGGGTCAGCGTGCCGCCCCAGTCGAAGATGACCGCGTCGATTGCCACAACGCAGCACGATATCCGCCGGCCGCCAGCGAATTCGGCGCCGCCGGCTAGAAGAGGAGGGTCGACAACGTGCCGACCTGGCGCATGCCCAGGCGCTCGTAGAGCCGGCGTCCGGGCAGGTTGAAGTCGTTGACGTACAAGCTGACCGAGGGCGCGATGCGCAGCGCGTGCTCGATCACCGTCGCCATCGCGGCCGTTGCGATGCCGCGTCCGCGACAGTCGGGCCGCACCCAGACTCCCTGCACCTGGGTGGTGTGCCGAGAGACGGTCGCGAGCTCCGCCTTGAAGACGACCTCGCCGGACTCGTCGACTCGCACGAACGCCCGCCCGGCTGCGATCAACTCGGCCAGGCGTGAGCGGTAGGCCACGCGGCTCGCCCCGGTCAGCGGCGCCACGCCGAGCTCCTCGCGGAACATCGCGGCCGCCGCAGGGAGGTACCGGTCGAGATCGGCGGTGCCCGCCGGCCGCACGTGCGGATCCGGCGCGATCGGCGCGCTGCGATCGAGTACCAGCAGCGGCTGGCTTGCCCGCACTGCCCGAGGCGGCGCCCAGTGCCGCGACAAGGCGGACCAGAGCACGGCGACCATCTCAGCCGGGCCGACGACGGCCGAACACATCCGCCGCCGACTGCCCAGGTAGTCGCCGAACTCGGTCCACGCCGCCGGGTCACCGCCGACCGGCAGCAGGCTCCCGCCCGAGTAGCACGCCGCGGTGACGGCGCCGGTAGCACCCAAGCCGAGCACCTCGCCGCCCACTCGCCTCGGGTCCAGCGTCGAGACGGCTTCGAGGCGGGCAGCCAGGACGGCGTTCGCGAACGGATCGGCGTCGACCATCGCGCGAAGCGACGTGAGATCGGCGGCGTCGAGCCTGCGCACGCCTCGCACGTCCGGGGCCGCGGCCCGCAGTGCCGTCACGGCGCAGACGCTACCTGCTCCGGATGCGTGATCGCGCGAGGACAACCCTGAATCGATCTCCGGGTCGAACCCCGAGTTCGGCGGGTGCCAGCACCACCCCAGAAGGGGGGCGTCACCCCACAGACAGGGTGCCCGTGCACGGCGAGGGTTGATCACATGGCCGTCGACACCTTGCCGATCACGGCTCGTACCGTCGGCGGCACCTCGCAGCGGCGCGGGACCGCGCTCGGCTGCGCCGTCGCACTCGCGAGTTGCACGCTGCTCGTCGTCCAGCTGCACGGCGTCGCGCTCGGTGCGGTCTTCGCCGACCTTCGAGTCGGTTGGCTGCTCGCGGCGATCCTGGCGACCGCCGCGTCGTTGGCCGCAGCTGCGCACAACCTGAGCGCATTCGCCCCGATCCGGCTGCGTGCCGTCGACACGCTGCGCGCGCAGCTCGCGGTGTGCGGGCTTCGAGTGATCGCGCCGTCCGCCGTCACCACGCCGGCGATCGGCGCCCGTTACCTGACGCGCAGCGGGCTGACCGTGGCCGAGGCACTCGCGGTGGTGGGCACCGCCCAGGCCGCGCAGTTGGTCATGACGATCGCCGTCGTCGCGGTGCTGGCTGCTGCCGGCTCGTCCGGACTCCACATCCCGGCAGGCACGACCGGGCTGGTGCTCGCAGCGGCCGTGGTGGTCGTGACGGTTGGGGTTCTGGTCGGTCGCCGGGTTGTGGCGGTGCGCCGGATCGTCAGCGCCGTCCTGGGCGCGGTGCGCGTGCTGGCCGCTCATCTGCGACAGCGCCCGATGCGGGTAGTCACCGGCCTCGGCGCGTCGGGCGCGTTGACGATCGCTCACGTTGTTGCGTTCGCGTGCTGCGTGCATGCCGTCGGTGCTCACGCTTCGGTGCTGAGCCTGACGGTGGTCTACCTGGGCGCGGCGAGCGCTGGCTCGTTTGTGCCCACGCCGGCCGGAGTCGGCCCGGTCGAGGCCGCGATGATCGGCGGGCTGTGCGCCGCCGGTGTGTCTCTGCCGACCGCCACGGGCGCCACGGTGCTCACCCGCCTGGTCACGGTGTGGGCGCCGGCGATACCAGGTTGGCTGGCGTTGCGGTCGCTACGCCGCAGCGGCCTGCTGTGAGCCGGCTCAGACGACCGACACGCTCGGCTCGCCGGACGCGACGCCGTCGTGGGTCATCTGCTCGGCAAGGCGCATCGCCTCTTCGATCAGCGTCTCGACGATCTGCGACTCGGGCACCGTCTTGATGACCTCACCCTTGACGAAGATCTGCCCCTTGCCGTTGCCGGACGCGACGCCGAGGTCGGCCTCGCGCGCCTCGCCCGGGCCGTTGACGACGCAGCCCATGACCGCGACGCGCAGCGGCACCTCCATGCCGGTCAGGCCGGCCGTGACCTTGTCGGCAAGCGTGTAGACGTCGACCTGCGCGCGTCCGCACGACGGGCACGACACGATCTCCAGGCGGCGTTGCCGGAGGTTGAGCGACTCGAGGATCTGCAGGCCGACCTTGACCTCCTCGACCGGCGGCGCGGACAGCGAGACGCGGATCGTGTCGCCGATGCCCCGCGACAGGAGTGCGCCGAACGCGATCGAGGACTTGATGGTGCCCTGGAACGCCGGACCGGCCTCGGTGACGCCGAGGTGCAGCGGGTAGTCGCACTGCCCAGCAAGCTGCTCGTAGGCGCGCACCATCACAACGGGGTCGTTGTGCTTGACGGAGATCTTGAAGTCGCGGAAGCCGTGCTCCTCGAACAGCGAGGCTTCCCACAGCGCGGACTCGACGAGCGCCTCGGGCGTCGCCTTGCCGTACTTGGCGAGCAACCGCTTGTCGAGGGAGCCGGCATTCACGCCGATGCGCAGCGAGATGCCGGCGTCGGCGGCGGCCTTCGCGATCTCGCCGACCTTGTCGTCGAACGCCTTGATGTTGCCGGGGTTGACTCGCACGGCCGCGCAGCCGGCGTCGATCGCGGCGAACACGTACTTGGGCTGGAAGTGGATGTCGGCGATCACCGGGATCTGCGACTTCGTCGCGATCGCGGGCAGCGCCTCGGCGTCGTCCTGCGACGGCACCGCGACGCGCACGATGTCGCAGCCGGACGCCGTCAGCTCGGCGATCTGCTGCAGCGTCGCGTTGATGTCGGCGGTCAGCGTGGTTGTCATCGACTGCACCGACACCGGAGCGTCACCGCCGACGGCGACGGAGCCGACCTTGATTTGGCGGGATTTGCGGCGCTCGGCAAGGACGGGCGGCGGCGCGGTGGGCATGCCGAGCGATACAGGAGTCGTCACGGCGTTCAGTATCCGCCACGCGTCCGCGCGGCCGCCGTCCGGCTCATGTGCCGATGGAGACGGGCTTGACGATGTCGGCGTAGACGACGAGCAGGGTCAGCACGATCAGCACCGACGCGACGGCGTACATGATCGGCAGCATCTGCGCGGTATCGACGTAAATCGGCGGTCGGGCCCGCTTGGCCTCGCCGTCGTCGCCACCGCCCACGCGTACGCGTGCCCGGTCGCGCAACCGGGCCCGGCCGCGCTTGGCCGCCTCGACGAGCGCCCCCGCGACATGCCCCCCGTCCAGGGGCAGCAGCGGCAGCAGGTTGAACAAGAACAGCAGCAGGTTCACGCTGGCCAGCAGCTCGACCAGGAAGAAGACCTTGTCCTGCGCGTCCAGCCTGTGACTGTCGGCGATCTGGCCGCCCAGCCGGCCGATGCCGACGACGCCGATCGCGCCTGCCGGGTCGCGTTTCTTGCCCTCGAAGACGGTGCCCCACAGGCTGCCGATCTTGTTCGGGTAGCTGCCGAGGGCGCGCAAACCCTGGGCGAACTGGCTGACGATCCGACCGGGCACGGCCGTCGCGGCCAGCGGCTGGTAGGCGTCGGTCACCGAGACACCGATGAAGCCGGCGCGCTTGGTCGCGGTTCCCGTGTTGTTCGCGTACTTCACGTTCTCGACGGGAGTGATCGGGACGCTCTGCTCGACCCCGTCTCGCCGGATCGTCATCGTCAGCGGCTTGCCCGCAGACGCCTCGATGATGTGGACGGCTTCCTTCCACGAGTGGACCGGCGCGCCGTCGATCGCTCGGATCGTGTCGCCGGGGCGAAGCACAGCGGCCGCCGGGGCCGTCGGGGCGCTCGCCGGGCAGGTGTCGGTGGCTGCGTCGGGCGAGTTCGCCGCCACCACGCACTTGGAGACGGTGTCGACGGTCGTCGTCGGCTTCTTCTGGCCGAGCAGGGTCAGCACGAGCACGGTGAGCACGGCGTAGATGATGAGGTTCATCGTCGGCCCGCCGAGCATCACGATCATCTTCTTGCCGGGTGTGAGCCGGTAGAACTGACGCGCCTCGTCGGCGGGCTCCACCTCGGCCCGGCTCATCGACCGAAAGTCCTCGACCGCGGTCGCCATCCGCCGCGGCCACCGTGATCGGCTGCCGTCCTGGCGTGGCGGCACCATGCCGATCATCCGGATGTAGCCGCCCAGCGGGATCGACTTGACCCCGTACTCCGTGTCGCCCTTCTTGCGCGACCACAGGGTGGGGCCGAAGCCGACCATGTACTGCGTGACCTTCACGCCGAACTTCTTGGCCGGCACCATGTGCCCGACCTCATGCAGCGCGATGGATGCGAGCAGGCCGAACGCGAAGAGCAGGACGCCGAGCAGGTAGAGCACCGTGCCGCCTCCCTTACCTGCGTCCGACGATCTCGCGGGCACGCCGGCGCGCCCACCTGTCGGCATGTTCGACGTCCTCGACGGTACCTGGGTTCCCAGCCGCGGCATGTTCCGTGTCGAGCCATTCGTGCAGAACGTCGGTGATCGTGTCGACAATGCCCAGGAAGCTCACATCGCCGCCGTGGAACGCGTCGACGAGCTCCTCGTTGGCCCCGTTGTAGACCGCGGGCGCGCATCCCCCGGCGGCGCCGGCCTCGCGGGCGACGTCGATCGCCGGGAACGCCTTGGCGTCGAGCGGCTCGAACGTCCATGCCTGAGCCGACGCCCAGTTGATCGCCGGGGCGGCGCCGGGCACGCGGTCGGGCCAGCCGAGCGCCAGTGCGATGGGCAGCTTCATGTCCGGTGGCGACGCCTGCGCGATCGTCGCGCCGTCGGCGAACTCGACCATCGAGTGCACGATCGACTGTGGATGGACGACGACGTCGATGCGCTCGTAGGGGATGTCGAACAGGAGGTGTGCCTCGATCACTTCGAGTGCCTTGTTCACCAGCGTCGCCGAGTTGGTGGTTATCAGCTTGCCCATGTCCCACGTCGGGTGGGCCAGCGCCTGCGCCGGCGTGACGTCGGCCATTTCGTCGCGGGTACGTCCGCGGAACGGCCCGCCGCTCGCGGTGACCACCAGCCGTCGCACCTCTCCTGCGGCGCCGCCGCGCAGGCACTGCGCCAGCGCCGAGTGCTCGGAGTCGACCGGGACGAGCTGGCCCGGCGCGGCGCGGCTGGTGACCAGTGGGCCACCGGCCACCAACGACTCCTTGTTCGCCAACGCGACGGTCCGTCCCGTGTCGAGCGCCGTCAAGGTCGCACGCAGGCCCTGGGCACCCGCGACGGCGTTGAGGATGACATCGGCATCGAACGCGGCGAGTTGAGTGACGGCGCCGGGGCCGGTGAGGATCTCGGGCCGCGCGGTGTCGCCGGGCCAGATCGCGTCCAGCCTCGCGCGCAACTCGTCGGCCTTCTCGGCACGGCCCACGCCGACGGCCCGGACGCGCAGGGTCGCCGCCTGCTCGGCGAGCGCGGCGACGTCGGCGCCGCCCGCGCAGACCGCGACCACGCGAAACCGGCCGGGCGCAGCCCGCACCACGTCGATCGCCTGGGTGCCGATCGAGCCGGTTGATCCCAGGACGACGACGCTTCGCTGATCGGTCACCGGGCCATTCTCGCCGACCGGAGCGCAAGTGCCAGAATGAGGCCCACTGATCGGCAAGACGGGAGCGACATCGTGGCACTGCAGCCCGGCAGCGAGAAGCCGAACATCGGCGCTCCCGACGATTACGCGGCCGACCACCCGGCCGAGCACCCGTCGGACTGGGGTTGGCACGGCGAGTGGGGCCGCTGGGCACGGATCTCCGGCTGGTTCGTCGTCTTCCTCCTGCTCCTGTCGACGACGGCCACGCACTACAACGGCGCGGGCGCCCTCGCGCTGATCGCCACAGCCGTCGGGCTCGCGATCGTGCTCGTCTGGGACATCAACCGCCGCCGGACGTCCTGGCGCCAATAGCGTCGCGCTCGGCCGACAGCGGACAGCGCCCGGGTACGGCGCGATCCGCTCGTAGCGTCCGCTCCATGACCGATTCCCCCCGCCTCGGCTCTCCACTCCGCTCCTCGCTACGTGCTCGAACATTCAGCACCCGAGGGCGCTGACGCCGCGGTACTCGCTGCGATGCTCGTGAAGAACCTCGACTCCTGACCAAAGCCCGGTACGACACCGTCGCGGACTTCTACGCCACCGGCTGGCCCGACTCCTACGACGACTCGGTGTCGGCGGCGCTGCTCGCCGCAGTCGGCCCGGTTGACGGCCTGCGCGCACTCGACGTCGCCTGCGGACACGGCCGGATGACCCGTGAGCTCGCCCGGCGTGGCGCCGACGTCGTGGGCGTCGACATCTCCGCGGCACTGATCGCAAAGGCTCGGGCCGCCGAGCAAGAGCGTCCACTCGAGATTCGTTACGTCCACGAGGACATCGCGTCGCCCGAGCGATTACCGCTCACTGACTTCGACCTGGTGGTGTGCAACATCGACGACCTGGACGCTGCGCTCGACACGATCAGCGGCGCGCTGCGTCCGGGCGGGTGCTTCGTCGCCTCGTTGCTGCATCCGTGCTTCCCGGCGCCGGTGACGTCTCCGGCGCGTGGCCGCCGAGTCGACGGTATTACGACGAGGGCTGGTGGCTCGCGGACGGCGCGCTGTCCAGCCTGCGCCGCCAGGTAGGGACCAACCACCGGATGCTGTCGACCTACGTCAACGCGCTGCTCCGCCACGATCTGCGGGTCGACCAGATGGCCGAACCTCCACCGCCACAGGAGTGGAGCGGACCGCGAGCCGAGGCTGCCCGGTACCCGGTATTTCTCGTCGTGCGCTGCACGAAGGGCTAGCGGCCGTCCAGCAGCGGGCGGGACGGGTCCCACGATGCGCCGCCGGCAGCGTCGCGACGCCGGCGCGCGATCGCCGACAGCGCTTCGAGCACGACCCGGTTGGCAAGGAACGACGTGATCTCGGCGTGGTCGTACGGCGGTGAGACCTCCACGACGTCGATGCCGCCGACCGGCAGTTCGTAGCAGACCCGCCGCACAGCGTCGAGCAACTGCCGCGCCGAGAGCCCTCCGGGCTCGGGGGTTCCCGTGCCCGGGGCATGACCCGGGTCGCAGACGTCGATGTCGACGGACAGGAACACGGTGTCGCAGTCGTCGACGGCGATGCCGAACGCCTCCGTCAGGCAATCGTCGAGCCCGCGCGCGACGATCTCGGTCATCTCGTAGGAGCGCATGCGCTGCAGTGCCATCCAGTCCAGGGTCTCCGGCGGCGGCCAGTAGCCGCGCAGGCCGATCTGCAGGAATCGGTCGCCGCGCACCGCGCCCGACTCGATGAGCCGCCGCATCGGCTGCCCGTGCCCGATCAGCGAACCCAGGTTGGTGTCGCCGGTGTCGGCGTGCGCGTCGAAATGCACCATCGACACGCGGCCTTCGCCGACATGCTGGGCGACGCCGGCGGCGTCCGGCCAGGCAATCGTGTGATCACCGCCGAGGATCAGCGGGATCGCGCCGGTACGCGCGACGGCGTACACAGCGGCCTGCAGATCACGCACGGACCGCGCGGCGTCACCGGAGTACATCTCGACGTCGCCCGCGTCATACACGCGCACGTCGCGCAGAGCGTCGACGCGAAGGGCGAGCGACGGACGCGAGCCGTCGTGCGGCAGGTAATCCGTCTGGCGGATGTGCTGCGGGCCGAACCGGGTGCCGGCCCGGTGCGAAGTCCCGCCGTCGAACGGCGCGCCGAGGATCACGACGTCGGCGCCCGGGTACGTCGCCGGGTCGGCCCAGTCGCAGCGGTCGACGCCGAGGAACGTGATGTCCGGACCGAACTGCGCGCCATACCTGCTCATGCTGGGGCCCCCGCGAAGGTGCGGAGCGCTCTTCGCGGAGCAGTTTCGTGGGGTGAGCTCATGAGGCCACACCCTATGAGTCGAAGCCGAGCCCGAGCCGATCAAGGGTGCGCAGCCACGGTCCGCGCCTGCCCTGGCGAGCGTCGGCGCGGGCCAGAGCGCGGCGGGTCAGCTGGATGCCGGCATATCGCGCCGGCTCCGGAGGGAACGGCAGCGGCCGGGCTCGGACGGCCCGCAGCCGGGTCGCCTCGGTGTCGCGGCCGTCGAGCAGGTCCAGCATGACCTGCGCTCCGAAGCGCGACGCCGCAACGCCCAGGCCGGTGTAGCCCAGGCTGTATGCGACGCGCCCGCCGAGGGCCGTGCGCTGGAATGCGAAGAAGCGCGTGGACGTGTCGATCGCGCCGCCCCACTTGTGGGTGAACCGCAGCCCGCCGAGCTGCGGGAACGTCCCGAAGAAGTGCCCGGCGAGCAGCTCGAACGTTCCGGGTCGCTGGTCGAGCGAGTCACGCAATCCGTTGCCGTAATGGTAGATCGCGTCATAACCGCCCCACAGGATCCGGTCGTCGCGGGTCAGGCGGTAGTAGTGGAACTGGTTGGTCACGTCGCCGACGCCTTGACGGTGCCGCCACCCGATCGCCGCGAGCCGTGCCGCCGACAGCGGCTCGGTCACCAGCACGTAGTCATAGACCGGCACGACATACGGTCGGGCACGCCGCAGCAGCGAACGGAATGCGTTGGTGGCAAGAGCGACGCGGCCTGCGTGCACGGTTGCCGCCGCCGTGCGCAGCCGCACGCCGGCGCCTTCGCGGGTGAGCGAGCGGACCGGTGCGTGTTCTGCGATCCGGACGCCGAGCCGTCTGCAGGCTGACCGAAGTCCCCAGGCCAGGCGCGCGGGGTC
>DASXRA010000350.1:0-2790 GCA_036506855.1 Jatrophihabitantaceae bacterium | reverse complement strand
TGCGAAGTACGACGAGGAGTGCCGGGGGCGCGCGTCCCGCCGGCTCGCCTCGGAGACGGCCATCGCCGCAGTGGCGGCGCAGGACTCGCGAGTAGCCACGGTTGATCTGGACGACGCCGTGTGCCCGCAGCTACCGGTATGCAACCCGGTGGTCGGCGGCGTGATCGTCCGCATCGACAACGACCACCTGACGATCGCATTCGCCAAGGCGATCGAGCCGGCCTTCGACAAGCGGCTGATTGCCGCCGGCGCGTACGGGCCCTGACCCTCGATATGGTGCGGTGATGAGCGAGCGCCGCTACCTGAAGCCCAACTGGATGCAGCGGCACGTAGGTAACCGCATCGCACCGCTGTTCCAGCCGAAGATGATCGCGAAGCTCACCGTGCCCGGCCGGCGTACCGGGCGGCTGTTCACCGTGCCCGTCGCGATGCTCGACCACGGCGGCGAGCGCTACCTACTCGCCTATCGCGGCGAGAGCGACTGGGCGCGCAACCTGCGAGCCGCCGGCAGCGGCCGGCTGCGCCTGCGCGGCAAGGACGAGGACATCACCGTCGTCGAGGTGCCGGCCGACGAACGTGGCGAGCTGTTCGACGCGTACCGCGAGCGCTTCGCCAAGATGCCCACGGTCGGCGGGGTTCTGGACGCGATGCCGGACCCGGCCGACCACCCGACGTTCCGGATCGTCAGCTAGCTGGCCAGTTTTGGCCGCCCCGACCGCCATGGGCGGCCCGAGCGGCCAAAACCGGCTCAGCCGATGTGGAACAGGTGCCGCAGCGGCTCGACCGCGAAGTAGATCGCGAATGCCGCCGACACCGCCCACATCAGGGGATGCACGTCGCGAGGCCGGCCGACCGCCACTCGCAGCACCACGTAGCTGATGAACCCCGCGCCCACGCCGTTGGTGATCGAGTACGTGAACGGCATCAGCACCATGGTCAGGAATGCGGGCAGCGCAATGGTGAAGTCGCCGAAGTCGATGTTGCGGACCTGCGCCATCATCAGCACGCCGACGACGACCAGTGCAGGCGCCGCCGCCTCGGACGGCACGAACTGCGCGAGCGGCGACAGGAAGATCGTCACGACGAAGAGCAGCCCGGTCGCGATGCTGGCCAGGCCTGTGCGCGCGCCGTCGCCGATGCCTGACGCCGACTCGACGTATGTGGTTGCCGACGAGGCCCCGGCCACGCCGCCGGCCATCGCGGCGACTCCGTCGACGAGCAGGACTTCCTGGATGCGCGGCAGCGTCCCGTCCTTGCGGAGCAGGCCGGCCTCGGACGCCAGCCCGATCGTCGTGCCCATGACGTCGAAGAAATCCGACAGCACAAGGGAGAACACGAGGATCAACGCCGAGATGATGCCGGCCGCCGAGAAGCCGCCGAACAGTGAGACATCGCCGAACACGCCGAAGTCCAGCGCGCCGAAGTGCTTGCCCGAGAACGTCGGGACGTTCAGCGCCCACCCTTCCGGGTTGACGACCTTGCCCTTGGCATCGGTCTGCGAGCCGATGTCGAGCGCCGCTTCGAGGATGACGGCGAGCACCGTCGCCGCGACGATGCCAATCAGGATCGCGCCCTTCACCTTGCGCGCGTACAGCACGCCGATGAGCAGCAGACCGACGACGAACACGAACGTCGGCCACCCGTTGAGGTGGCCGTCGATGCCGATATCGACGGGCGTGCCGGCACCGCGCCGGACGAAGCCCGCATCGACCAGACCGATCAGCGCGATGAACAGGCCGATGCCCGCGGCGATCGCGCTCTTGAGCTCCGCAGGGATAGCCCGGAACACCGCGACCCGGAATCCGGTGAGCACCAGGAACGTGATGACCGCGCCTTCGAGCACGACCAGGCCCATCGCGGCGGACCACGACATCTTGCTGGCTACCTGGAACGCGACGAACGCGTTCAGGCCCAGCCCGGTGGCCAACGCGAACGGGTAACGGCCGACGATGCCCATCGCGAGCGTCATGACCGCCGCGACCATTGCCGTTACCGCGGCAATGGAGCTGATGTGCGGGACGTGCCCGCCGCCGAGCAACTGCCCGCCCTTGTCCGGGACGGTGCCGATGATCAGCGGGTTCAGCACGACGATATAGACCATCGTCACGAACGTGACCAGCCCGCCGCGCAGTTCGCGGACGACTGTCGACCCGCGCTCACTGATCGAGAAGTAGCGGTCCACCGTGGTGCGATAGGACGTGACCAGATCAGTCATGAGCCGGTCTCCGCTGTGAGCATCGCAGCGAGTACCGCAGCAAGCGCCAGCGAGCGAGGAACGCATCGAGGCGCGGAGCGGCGGAGGTCGGTGGGGTACTCGGTCATGACGCGCCTTTCCGGGCATCGACTGGTCGGGCGACAGGCTAACGGCACCCGTGCGAACCCGACTAGGCCCACATCGGTGACTCGCCGACGCAAACTGCCCGGCTACGCCGATGCCGCGCTGAGCTGAGCGGCCAGCACGCGCGGCGCGTCCACCATCGACGGGCCGTACCACGTCAGGTGGCGCCCGCTGACGAGCGCGACCGGCCGGCCGGGGAAGCACTCCGGTCCGTCCGTCGCGCTGAACGCGTACGGCTCGTCGGGCAGGACGACGAGCTCGGCGTCCTGGATGTCCGCGAGCGCCACGCGGGGATAGCGCTCGGCGTGGTCGGCGAACGCGTTGCGGACGCCCAGCCGGGCGAGCACGTCGCCGGCGAACGTGTCGCGTCCTAGAACCATCCAGGGACGCCGCCAGATCGGCACGGCCGCCGTCCGCTCCGGCTCACGATGCGGCAGGCCCGCCCAGGCCGC
>DASXRA010000349.1:0-8922 GCA_036506855.1 Jatrophihabitantaceae bacterium | reverse complement strand
GCTGTTGTTCAACGCGACGGACAGGTTGGTGGAGATCGTCGTCTTGCCGACGCCGCCCTTCGCCGAGAAGACGGTGACGACCTTTCCGTCGACGGTTCCGTCGAAGGGAGTCTGCACGCCGCCGAGCATGCGGCCGGACAGCTCCAACGACCGGGCGCACGCGTCGGAAAGCCCGGCCACGTCGTCGACCTGGATGATGTCGCGCACGCCGCAGCGCATGCCCTGCTGGACCTCGCCGAGCTCGAGTTCGGGACGAATGACGACGACCCCGACCCCCGCGTGCGCGCTGCCCACGGCGACCGTGAACGCGAGCGTCTCGCTGAACGGCACGTCGACACCGACGACGACGAGACGTTCTGCCGGCTCGCGAGCGAGGATCTCGGCAGCCTCGGCGAGCGTCGTCACCACGGTCAGCGGTGCCGGCAACGCCGCCTCGATGGCCGGCGCCGTGGACTGCGACGAGCACAGGATCGTCATGGCGCGCCGGTCTGGGTATTGGTGGCGCCGAACAGGCCGCCGAGCTTGCCCTGGTTGTCGATGCCCGGGCTCGGCGCCGTCTTCGAACGATCGGTGAGCAGCGCCAGGTAGAGGACGCCGGTCTGCGTCACGTGGATGACCCGCTCGGCGTCGATCTGGCTCACTGCGATCGTCACGAGCAGCGAGTCAGCAGGCGGGCCGACCTTGTCCTTCGTCGGCGCGGCCTGCGACACCGCGAGTACCGTCACGCGGGGCAGCAGCAGCTTCGTTGCCCAGTTGTCGGGCTTCTCGGCGTTGCCTCTGTTTCCGACCGGAGCGCCCTTGTCGTTCAACAGCACGTACGTGTCGAAAATCGCGATCTCCGAACCGGGCTGGACGTAGCCGGCGACGTCGGCGCTCGACGATACGGTGATCGAGACGGCAAGCTTCCCGTCCGGGATGGTGAGCCCGCTCGTCGTCGGGGTGATCTTGCCGAACATGTCCCGCACGACGACCTGCCCGGACGGGACATCGGCCAGGGCGACGTCTGTCGAGGTCGCGTCGGACAGCTGGTCAAGCGCGCCGGCGGGTTTGGCCGCCGCCGGTACCGAATCGTGGCGGATGTAGCCGCCGTCGGTGATGTCCTTCACCGACGTGCCCGCAGGAATTCGCTTGGCGACGATGAGAACCGAGGTCGGCTGCTTGCCGGCCAGCACCCGGGCGTCGGTACCGCTGAGGTAGCTGTAGACGGCGCCGACGCCGACAAAGGCCAGCACGATGGCCAAGATGATCATTATCTTGCGTCGCTTCATGGTGGGCTGTCTCCTGGTCAGTCGACGAGTTGGACGACGGCGGCGCCGGCGCCGGTACCGCCGCCGATCGACCCGCCTGAGGTCAATCCGGTGGTGAAATATCCGGAAATGCAGCGGGCATTGCCGCCGCACGGGTAATTGCCGGTCAGCCAGGACTTTTGCTTCCAGTCCGGCCAGTAGAACCCGGTCACGACGAACGCGGCCATGCTCCACAACGTGTACAAGCCGTTGCTGCCGGTCCCGGTGACGACGTCGTAGATCGGCATGAACGTGACGAGGTGCGAGGTCGCCGAGGCCAGCAACGCCGCCTTGCACGCGTTGGAGAGTCCGGAACCTGGGTCTGCAACGTAGGTAGTTGTGCCGTTGGCGGGGTTGAAGTTGAAGTTGGTGATGCACGTGGCCGTCGGATCCTGCGTCGACCCGAAGTCACCCGGCACGTCGAATCCCGACGGCCCGGCGATGCAGTGCGTGGGGTTCGGGTTGGTGTCGTGGAAATAGATCACGATCTCGGCACTCGTCGGCGGCACGGCCGGTGGCGGGGCTGCGTACAACGGATTGGTGGCAGTTCCGCCCTGAGACTGGATGTAGGACAGCCACTCGCAGTAAGAGATCGTCAACGCCAGGCCGTTGGCCCTGGCCGGTGGGCCCCAGGCGGCGCGCGCGCAGGCGTTGACGGTCATTCCCGCGTAGGAGCTGCCGAGCACAGCACGGCCGAACGCCGGCGGTAACACCGAGGCGCCGGCGGACGTGCGGGTCCTGGTGTGGACCTCCGCATACTGCGTCGTCGGCACGGCGTCCGAGCAACTGAGGCTCTTCGTCGGGCTGGATGGCGGGCAGCTCGTGCTCAGCTTCCCGGTCGCGTCACGTCCGCACAGGACGGTGACTGACGAGGTCGCGTCCTTCGCGTTGCTGTTCGCATGCGTGCCGGCGATGCTGGTCGCTGACGTCGCGGGATCGCAGAAGCTGGCGCCGCGCGCGCAGCCTCGGGCCACGGCAAGTGCCGCGCTGTCGGCGCCATTTTGCAACTGGGCCCGCTCGCTGTACGCCTGCCCGACGTCAACCACTATCGCGCCCAAGGCGAATACCAGGCCGGAAGCGAAAATGACGGCTACCAGCGGCGCCACGGCGCCTCGGTCAGACGATGCGCCGCGGACTCTGTGCATTATCCCAAACATGGCATTGTCGCCTTTCCGCTGAGCGTCAAGGCGTTGCCGAGGACAAAGGTGAAGGTCTTGGTGATCGTCACGGTCGCATCGGTCGTCGGTGACGACGCGAGAGTGCACGGGGTGCTGCCGGTGATGTTGGCCGCCGTCAGGCCGAGTGCAGGGGGAGCGGCACTGACCAGCCGTGCTTTGTAGTCGGTGGTGCCGAGCGACACCAGCCGCGCGCCCTCGCGGGCAAGCTGGGTAAGAGTGATCTGCTGGTTGTACGCGCGGCCGAAGTCGATCAGGCCGAGAATCAGGGCGATCAGCAGGGGCAGCACGAGCGCAAACTCCACCGCGGCCGCACCGCGGTCGCTGCGGGGGGTGCGTGCCACCTTGGTCCTGTTCACGGTCGCCTCCATTGGGCGTGGTTCTGGGCGCGAGCCGGGCATACCGATCTCACGCCCAGAACCGTCGCAAGCGCTGTGACTGTCCGAGTCGCCGTTGAACGCGGCGACCTGTTCGTCGGGCGATTACGTGCCGGGGAGTGCGTCCTTGACCGTGGTGAACACGGTGTTGACCTTGCCGCCGAGGAGCGTCACGGCAGTGACGATGACGCCGGCGATGAGGGCGACCATCAGGCCGTACTCAACGGCGGTCGCGCCGCGCTCCTTGTCGGCGTTGCGGATGCGGTCCGCGAGATCGCCGAAAGCGATCTGGACCATTACCAGCATTCGAGTGATTGTCATGATGCCATTCCCCTCAGGGCTTCGCCTCGACGTCTGTCGATACGGTGAGAACGGCGCCTTGCCGTTCTGCAACCCAGGGTCTATGGAGATCGCAGACTTCACACTAGCCAAACGTCCTGAGGGGGCGTACCCAAAAGGCCTACGCTGCGTAAACGCATGTCTGCGAAGGGTGATCGGACTGGTTTCGCCGATTCGCGCTTGTGTCCGTGCTGCCTGGCTGCGCGCTCATTGTCGCGCTCGCCGCCGCGCCGGCGATCATGCTCGCTACGTCCGGCGCATCTCGTCAGGATCGGTCAGAATCGCGGGTTGCGCACCGACTACGGGCCGTGCATACTTGGAGCGCCTTGGTGGTCGTTCCCCCGTGCGACCACCAGGGCATTTCTATGCCCTGAGCCCTGCATTCGACGGGTTTGCCTGACTGCGTGGCCTGCGGACGGAGCTGCTCTCGCAGCGGCCGCCGCGAACGTCCAGGTACAGCAAACTCACATCGGGCGATGCCGACTGTTTACGACCCTCGCCGGGTGATCTTGCTGCCGAGCCACACGAGCGGGTCGTACTTGCGGTCGACGACGCGCTCCTTCATCGGGATGAGCGCGTTGTCGGTGATCTTGATGTGCTCCGGGCAGACCTCGGTGCAGCACTTGGTGATGTTGCAGAAGCCCAGGCCGAACTCCTCCTGCGCCTGCCTCTGCCGGTCCAGGGCGTCGAGCGGGTGCATATCGAGCTCGGCGATGCGCATCAGGAACCGCGGCCCGGCGAAGCTGGCCTTGTTCTCCTCATGATCGCGGACGACGTGGCAGGTGTCCTGGCACAGGAAGCACTCGATGCACTTGCGGAACTCCTGCGAGCGCTCGACGTCCACCTGCGCCATCCGGTACTCGCCGGGCTCGAGGCCAGGCGGCGGCACGAACGACGGCACCTCGCGGGCCTTCGTGTAGTTGAACGAGACGTCGGTGACGAGATCCTTGATCACCGGGAACGCGCGCAGCGGGGTAACGGTGATCGTCTCGGTCTCGACGAACGTGGACATCCGCGTCATGCACAGCAGCCGCGGCCTGCCGTTGATCTCGGCGCTGCACGAGCCGCACTTGCCGGCCTTGCAGTTCCACCGGACGGCAAGGTCGCCGGCCTGGGTGGCCTGCAGCCGGTGGATGACGTCGAGGACGACCTCGCCCTCATTGACCTCGACGGTGTAGTCGCCCAGCTCGCCGCCCTCGGCGTCGCCGCGCCAGACACGGAAGTTCGCCTTGTAACTCACTGCGACCTTCCTCGGATTGCGCAACATTTGGCAGCCTGGCGCTGCCAGATGTTGCGCGATCGGTGATCCGTCATTGGGGCAGCTCCTCGTCGGTGAGGTATTTGGCCAGTTCGTCGCGGTCGAACAGCGCGATCAGGTCGGAACGCATCGGGATCATCGGTTGCTCGACTACGTCAACCGCGGCGCCGTCCGTCAACGAGCAGATCAGGTTCTTCTGGCGCCACTTGGGGTCCATGGTCGGGAAGTCGTCGCGGGTATGCCCGCCACGGCTCTCCTCGCGCAGCAGCGCTGCGCGAGCTACGCACTCGCTGACCGCGAGCATGTTGCGCAGGTCGAGGGCGAGATGCCAGCCCGGATTGAACTGGCGGTGCCCCTCGACGCTGACCTTCTCGGCCCGCACCTTGAGCTCGTCCAGCTTGGCCAGCGCCTGGCGCATCTCCTCGGCCGTGCGGATGAGCCCGACCAGGTCGTTCATGCCCTGCTGGAGCTCCTGGTGCAGCGTGTACGGGTTCTCGCCGCCCTCGACGTTGAACGGCGCGAGCGCGGCGGTTGCGGCCGAGTCGATCTGGTCCTGCCGGACGGACGGGTAGCTGCCGCCGAGGCGCGCTACGTATTCGGCCGCGCCGACCCCCGCGCGGCGTCCGAAGACGAGCAGGTCGGACAGCGAGTTGCCGCCCAGACGGTTCGAGCCGTGCATGCCGCCTGCGACCTCGCCCGCCGCGAACAGGCCCGGCACGCGGGCGGCTGCCTCGGTGTCGGGATCGACCTCGACGCCGCCCATCACGTAGTGGCAGGTCGGGCCGATCTCCATCGGCTCCTTGGTGATGTCGACGTCGGCGAGTTCCTTGAACTGGTGGTGCATGGACGGCAGCCGGCGCATGATCTCGGCGGCGGGCAGCCGGCTCGACACGTCCAGGAAGACGCCGCCGTGCGGTGAACCGCGACCGGCCTTGATCTCGGAGTTGATCGCGCGCGCCACCTCGTCGCGCGGCAGCAGCTCCGGGGGGCGCAGGTTGTTCGCCTGGTCGGTGTACCAGCGGTCGGCCTCTTCCTCGGTGTGCGCGTAGCTCTTGCGGAACACGTCCGGGACGTAGTTGAACATGAACCGCTTGCCCTCGGAGTTGGTCAGCACGCCACCGTCGCCGCGCACCGACTCGGTGACCAGGATGCCCTTCACCGAGGGCGGCCAGACCATTCCAGTCGGGTGGAACTGGACGAACTCCATGTTGAGCAGCGTCGAGCCCGCGCGCAGCGCCAGCGCGTGGCCGTCGCCGGTGTACTCCCACGAGTTCGACGTGACCTTGAACGACTTGCCGATGCCGCCGGTGGCCAACACGATCGCCGGCGCGCGGAACAGCACGAACCGTCCGGACTCCCGCCAGTACCCGAAGGCTCCGCTGATCCGCCCGGATTCGTCGCGCAGCAGCTCGGTGATCGTGCATTCGGCGAAGACCTTGAGCTTGCCGTCGCCGCTGCCGAGCGCTCGCTCGTCGTCCTGCTGCAGCGAGACGACCTTCTGCTGCAGCGTGCGGATGAGCTCAAGCCCGGTGCGGTCGCCGACGTGGGCCAGCCGGGGGTACTCGTGACCGCCGAAGTTGCGCTGGCTGATCTTGCCGTCCTTGGTGCGGTCGAACAGGGCGCCGTACGTCTCGAGCTCCCAGACGCGGTCGGGCGCTTCCTTCGCGTGCAGCTCGGCCATCCGCCAGTTGTTCAGGAACTTGCCGCCGCGCATCGTGTCGCGAAAATGCACCTGCCAGTTGTCGTTGCTGTTCACGTTGCCCATGCTGGCCGCGATGCCGCCCTCGGCCATGACCGTGTGCGCCTTGCCGAACAGCGACTTGCACACGATGGCCGTGCGCATCCCTGCCTCGCGGGCGGCGATCGCTGCGCGCAGCCCGGCGCCACCGGCACCGATGACTACGACGTCGTAGTTCTGTTTCTCGACTTCAGTCATGAGCCGACCTCCGATGTGAGCATCGCAGCGAGTACCGCAGCGCAGCGAGGAACGCAGCGAGGAGCGGAGCGGCGGAGGTCGGCGGGGTATTCAGTCACTGTTTCCTCAGTTGACGATGCGTAGATCGTTGAACGCGCCGGCGGAGACGAGCGCGATGTAGCCGTCGGTCAGCATCAGCGTGCCGAGCGTCGTCCAGGCCAATTGCATGTGCCGGACGTTGAGCTTGGAGACGAACGTCCAGGCGCGGTATCGCAGCGGATGGTGCGAGAAGTTCCGTAGCCGGCCGCCGGTGATGTGCCGGCACGAGTGGCACGAGAGCGTGTACGCCCACAGCAGTACGACGTTGGCCAGGATGATCAAGGTGCCGAGCCCGATGCCGAACCCGCCGTCGCCGCCGTGGAAGGCGCGCACCGCGTCGTAGCTGTTCACCACCGACACGATGAGGGCGGCGTAGAAAAAGTACCGGTGGACGTTCTGGAAGATCAGCGGGAACCGGGTCTCGCCGCTGTACCGGGCATGCGGCTCGGGTACGGCGCAGGCGGGCGGTGAGAGCCAGAACGAGCGGTAGTACGCCTTGCGGTAGTAGTAGCAGGTCAGCCGAAAGCCCAGCAGGAACGGCAAGATCAGGATTGCGAACGGGATGAACGGCGGGAAGTGGCCGAACCAGGTGCCGAAGTCGCGCGCGCCCTTCGCGCACGACGACGAGACGCACGGCGACGAGAACGGCGAGAGGTAGTCGTACTTCTCGACGAAGTAGGCCCGCTGCGTGGCGGTGCGGACCAGCGCGTAGAGCACCCAGGCCGACAGCCCGGCGAAGGTGAGTAGTGGCTCGAGCCACCACCGATCCGTGCGCAGCGTGCGTGCCGCGATCCGGGCTCGTCCGGCCGCGCCGACGCCGGCTTCGGTTGTCGTCTGCGCGGTCACCGGGCTGAGCCGCGGACGTGGCCGCCGAGCCCGTCGTCAGGCAGCGCTGTCAGCTCTGCGGTCTCGGGCATCCTCGACTCCTCACTGGCACACGGGATGGCGCCGCCTGCGAGTCTCGTACTCCGGCAGTCCATTGCCAATATCCTGGCGTGAACAGTGGTGCGCGTCGCGTTCGGGGGTCGCCCGACGCTGCGTTTAGGGCCGGTCGGTGCACGGGATCGGCGTCGTCGGGGTGATGGCCGGTCGTGTAAGCTCAGCCGTCGGCGCGAGCGCCGCGCGTCGGAGAATTCCGCCGCTGCAGCGCGAGCGTGCCGGCCCCTTTAGCTCAGTCGGCAGAGCGTCTCCATGGTAAGGAGAAGGTCTACGGTTCGATTCCGTAAAGGGGCTCTGCGGCACACTGGTAGCAGGTACACCGAGGGCGGGGTAGCTCAGTCAGGCAGAGCAAGCGGCTCATAATCGCTGTGTCGCCGGTTCAAATCCGGCCCTCGCTACGTTCGACCAACTATTCGAGAGGCACTTCTCCGTGGCAGCCACCGACGTCCGACCGAAGATCACCCTGGCGTGTCAGGTGTGCAAGCACCGCAACTACATCACGAAGAAGAACCGGCGTAACGACCCGGATCGCCTTTCGCTGAAGAAGTTCTGCCCGAACTGTGGCAAGCACACCGAGCACCGCGAGACCCGCTGATCGCTCTTCATATAACGCGGCGTCACAGATAGCGTTATGATCCGGGCGTGACCGGAACGCTGACGCACGGCGAACGCCCGGCCGACGGCCGCCGCGATCGATGGAACGACCACCGCGCCCGGCGCCGGGCGGTGCTCGTCGAGGCCGGCGTGCGCGCCATCGACAAGTACGGTGCCGAATCCAGCGCCGAGGAGATCGCGGCGACGGCGCAGGTCAGCCGGACCGTCCTCTACCGCTACTTCCGCGACAAGGAAGATCTGCGCCTGGCCATCTCGCGGCGCGTCGTCGACATCGTCGTCGCCGAGCTGCTGCCGCCGTTGCGTACGGGCAAGACGGCGAACGAGATCATCGTGGGCACGCTCGAGGCGCTGACCGTCTGGGTCGAGGCGCATCCACGCCTGTACTACTTCCTGCGCCAGCGCGGGACGTCCGGCGAGCCGGCGCTCGGCGAGGTCGGGGCGACGATGGCCGACCAGCTCGCCGACCTGCTCGGCGGCCTCATGGAGTGGTTCGGCATCCAGACCAAGCTCGCCCAGCCCGCTGCGCAGTCGATCGTCGGCATGGTCGAGCACACGATCGCGTGGTGGATGAAGGTGGGCAAGCTCAGCCGTCGGGAGCTCGTCGCGCACTTGGGACGGGCAATCTGGGACGTCATCGACGGTGAACTGAGGCGCTCGAACGTCGCGCTCGGACCGGACGACCCGCTACCGCTCGACGAGGCTCGGAGGCAGCAGGCATGACCGGACGGGACGACGGGTACGACGGCGCGGCCGAGATCGTCAGCGGCGAGGACGTGCTGGCGGTGTCGGTGCGCCTTGCCGGGCATTTCGACGCGATCAGCGGCTCGTACAGCTGGTACGGGCGGGTCGCCGCCGACCCGGCCGTGGCCGCACTGGTCGACGCCGGCACGCGCACCGTCACGTTGCGCACGCCGCAGGG